>JBDTBX010000032.1:0-4118 GCA_039923915.1 Nostocoides sp.
CGTGCGGTTGGATGGGGCAGTTGCCCGTGATGCCTTGCGAAAGTGATGTGACCGTGTCGGTCGAGTCAGCCCGCCACACCAAGCGAGTGGTGGCCAACGGGATCGGCTTTCCCGTCCTGCTTGCCGACCGGACCATGCCGTTGGGGTGGCCTTTGGGCGATCTCGATGGTCGGGGGGGCGACGGACCCACGACCGTTTCACGTGAAACATCAACGGAGCCAGCATCAGCCGACCTCCCAGCCGCCGCTTCAGACACGCTCCAGCAGATGGCCCGGCCAAGCCCGGAGCCGCTCGAGGAGGCGCCAAACGGGGTCGGGGCCACCGAAGAAGAGGGGGAGGACGCCATGGCAGACACCATGTCGACCGAGAACACACCGCTGGCGCGGGCGCTGGCGGACACCAGCCGTCGGCGAGACATCCTGGCGTCGAGCCGCTTCCCGAAGCCGGCTCGGACCCGGGTTCTCACCGTCGCCAACCAAAAGGGGGGCGTCGGCAAGACGACGACAACAGTCAACGTCGCCGCGGCGCTGGCCGAGAACGGGTTGCGGGTTCTGGTGGTCGACCTCGACCCACAGGGCAATGCCAGCACCGCACTCGGCGTGCCGCACCACACCGAGGTCCCCAGCGTCTACGACGTGCTCATCGACGGGAAATCGATCGCCGATGTGATCCAGGCCTGTCCGGACATCCCCGGCTTGACCTGCGTGCCAGCCACCATCGACCTGGCGGGCGCCGAGATCGAGCTGGTGGCCCTCGTCGCCCGCGAGATGCGGCTGCAACGGGCCATCAACGCCTACCTGGAGGGGGTGTCGGAGGACGCCCGCCCCGATTACGTGCTCATCGACTGCCCGCCGAGCCTTGGACTGCTGACGGTCAACGCCTTCGTCGGCGCCGACGAGGTGTTCATCCCGATCCAGTGCGAGTACTACGCGCTGGAGGGCCTGAGTCAGCTGCTCAAGAACATCGAGCTGATCCGGACCCACCTCAACCCGCGCCTGCACGTCTCGACGATCCTGCTCACGATGTACGACGGCAGAACCCGACTGTCCGCGCAGGTTGCCGATGAGGTGCGCAGCCACTTCGGCGCCCAGACGCTTCGCACGACCGTGCCCCGCTCGGTCCGGATCTCCGAGGCGCCGAGCCACGGCCAGACGGTCATCACCTATGACCCGCTGAGCACCGGGGCGTTGTCCTACCTCGAGGCCGCCAGTGAACTGGCCGACCGGGGCGCTGCGGTCACTGCAGGCTGACGGTCTGGTCAGCCGCCCCATCTGTTCACCGAACCACGAGCAGGACAGGAACATCCGCATGAACGACAAGCGACGGGCACTGGGCCGCGGCCTCGGGGCGCTCATCCCCACCGGACCGGCCACCGGGGCCCGGCCGGTCGACGTGTTCTTCCCCGGCGAGGGCAGCGGCCCGGATGGGAGGGGGGCTGGAGACCAGCGGGCGGACCCACCCGTCGACGGGACGTCGGGCATGGGTGCCGAGGAGCAACAGCCCGCCAAGGACGCCGGCCCTGAGCTGGCCCCGGTGCCCGGGGCGCACTTCGCCGAGATCCCGGTCGACTCCATCCGCCCCAACCCCAAGCAGCCACGCACCGTCTTCGACGAGGACGAGATGGCCGAGCTGGTCGACTCGATCCGTGAGATCGGCGTGCTCCAGCCGGTCGTCGTTCGCCCGGTCGAGGACCCCGAGACCGGCGGTCCGGCATACGAGCTGATCATGGGCGAACGACGCTGGCGCGCGTCCCAGGCAGCCGGCCTCGACACCGTTCCGGCGATCGTCAAGGAGACCCAGGACGACGATCTGCTCCGCGATGCGCTGCTGGAGAACCTGCACCGCTCCCAGCTGAACGCCCTGGAGGAGGCCGCTGCCTACCAGCAGCTGCTCGACGACTTCGGCTGCACCCAGGAGGAACTCGCCCGACGGATCCACCGCAGCCGTCCGCAGGTCTCCAACACCCTCCGGCTGCTCAAGCTGCCGCCTCTCGTCGCCCGGCGGGTGGCGGCCGGCGTGCTCTCGGCCGGCCACGCTCGAGCCCTGCTCGGCCTCCAGGACGGGGCAGCCATGGAGCGGCTGGCCCAGCGGATCGTCGCCGAGGGGCTCTCGGTCCGCGGCGTGGAGGAGATCGTCGCCGTCGGGGATGACAGTGGTGACGTCAAGGCGCGTCGCCCCCGGGCGGGTGGGCGGCACCCGCAGATGGACGATCTGGCGTCGCGCCTCTCCGACCGGCTGGAGACGCGGGTCGGCATCGCCCTGGGTCAGCGTCGCGGCAAGGTGACCATCGCGTTCGCCAGTGTCGAGGACCTGCACCGGATTCTCGACGTCATGGGCCTGCGCGACCCGGCCTGAGCAGACCGCTGCACAGACAAGATCCAGAGATACAGACGGTGACGCTCTGTATCTCTGGCTTTTGTCGGGTGACCCGATAAAGCAGAGAACGCCGAATTCCGTTGGGGTACAACGGGATTCGGCGCTCTTGGCGCTGCCTGCGCTCGACTCAGCCGATGAAGTCTGCGAGCTCGCGGATGAGGATCGGCTTGGGCTTGGCGCCGATGATCTGCTTGACGACCTCGCCGTTCTGGAAGACGTAGAGGGAGGGGATCGAGACGATGCCGTAGCGGGCGCTGACGGCGGGGTTCTCGTCGGTGTTGAGCTTGACGACCTTGAGCTTGTCCGCGTAGGTCGCGGCGATCTCCTCGACGACCGGCGCGACCGCGCGGCACGGACCGCACCAGACGGCCCAGAAGTCGACGAGCACCGGCTTGTCACTCTGCAGGACGTCAGCCTCGAAGGTGGCGTCGGTGGTCTCGGTGGTGAAGGCGGTGGCGGTCATTTCTCTGCTTCCGTTGTGCGGTTGGGTGGGCCTTGGCTGGGTGAGTGGGTGGCTGGGAGGGGTCAGCCGGCGGCCACGCTGGCCAGCTCGGCGTCCTGCTGGTGGGCCAGGTACCGCTCGGCGTCCAGGGCTGCGGCGCAGCCGGAGCCGGCGGCCGTGATGGCTTGCCGGTAGGTGTGGTCGACGAGGTCGCCGCAGGCGAACACGCCACCGAGGTTGGTGTTGGTGCTGCGACCCTCGACGATCACGTAACCCTCGACGTCGGTGTCGACGACGCCACGGACGAGCTCACTGCGGGGGTCGTGGCCGATGGCGACGAACAGACCCGTCACGGGCAGGTTCCGCGTGGCGCCAGTGACGGTGTCCCGCAGTGTGACGCCCGTCAGCTTGGCGTCGCCCTGGAGGTCGGCGACCTCACTGTTCCAGGCGAAGGAGATCTTGTCGTTGGCCAGGGCTCGGTCGGCCATGATCTTGGAGGCTCGCAGCTCTTCCCGGCGGTGCACGAGGGTGACCGAGCGAGCGAACTTGGTGAGGAAGGTGGCCTCCTCGATGGCCGAGTCACCGCCGCCGACGACAGCGATGTCCTGGTCCTTGAAGAAGAAGCCGTCGCAGGTCGCGCACCAGGACACGCCGTGGCCGGACAACGTCTTCTCGGCGGGCAGCCCGAGCTCGCGGTAGGCCGAGCCCATCGCGAGGATGACGGTGCGCGCGGCATACGTGGTGCCGTAGGAGTCGGTGACGGTCTTGACCGGGCCAGTCGGACTCAGTGACGCGACGTCGTCGGTGATGATCTCGGCGCCGAACCGCTCGGCCTGCCCGCGCATGGCGAACATCAGGTCGGGGCCCTGGATCCCGTGCTCGAAACCGGGGAAGTTCTCCACCTCGGTGGTGTTCATCAGGGCACCGCCCGCGGTGACCGCACCCTCGAACAACAGCGGCGCCAGGTTGGCCCGTGCGGCGTAGACCGCGGCCGTGTAGCCGGCCGGACCGGACCCGATGATGATAACGTCCCGCACATCGGGCGCGGTCGTGCTGGCGTCACTCACTGCACTGTCCCTTGTGGTCGAGGGGGTCGCCGACCGCTAGATGCGGTGGTGTCTTGAGTTGAACCGATCCTAGGCCCTGGTTGTTCCGAGCCCAGCGCACCACGCGGACGACCGGGGACGGGCTCGGTCAGGAGACCTTGACCGGTCCGGCGAGCACCGTACAGGTCATCGACAGGGCGTATGCCGTGCGCCCGGAGCCGCTGCCGGCAACGACGACGAGGCCGGGCGTGGTG
>JBDTBX010000033.1:0-6072 GCA_039923915.1 Nostocoides sp.
AACGGGACATCTTCGCCGATCCGTTCCTCGATGCCCCCGCCGCGCCGCGGCTCGGCCTGCTCATGATCCGCGAGCCCTTGCCCGATCCGGTTGACGGGAGGGTGCCAGAGCTGGACGCCCTCCGCCATAACCTGGCCCAGGCCGTCGTCGAGGAAGCCCGTGCAGCCGGCGTCACGACGTGGGAGCAGGTCACCCTCAGCGGGCCGCCCCTGGTCAGGGTTGCGGACCAGATCGCCTTCGTCGACTTCACGGCCACCTACCTCGCGATCGGGCTCGGCCTCGACCCGGCCGGCTCGGCGCACGTCGCAGCGCTCCGCGACCGCACCCGCTGACCCGCCCGCCGGCACGTGCTGAGGGGTTTGGAGACTGGCGGGTGTCAGCCGGTCGGGCGGCCCAGGGCGAGCGACTCGGCCCCCGGGAGGGCGAGCAGGTCGGCAGCGTCCAGGAGGATCTTGCTGCCCCGGATGACGCTGCCGATCACCACCGGACCGGCAGCGAGCACCGCCTCGTCGACGAGGACCGGCCAGCCGTCGGGCAGCCCGATCGGGGTGATCCCGCCGTGCTCCATCCCGGTCCGGGCCACCGCCTCGTCCATCGGCGCGAACGAGATCTTGCGGACGCCGAGGTGCTTGCGGACGATCCCGTTGACGTCGGCGCGCATCGTCGCGAGGACCATGACCGCGGCATACGTCTGGACGTCGCCGCGCCGCCCGGCCACGACGACACAGTTCGCCGAACTCTCCAGGGCGACGTCGTATGCCGCGCAGAAGGCGGCCGTGTCGGCCAGACTCGCGTCGATGGGGGCAACCTGCGCGCTCGGCGTGGCGTAAAGCGCGGCAGCCACAGCCGGGGCGAGGAGCTCGGGGCGCGCGGCGGCAGGTGACCAGGACAGGGTCCCGTGGGCAGACGGCATACCGGAAAACTAGCCGACCCGGCTGGCTAGGCTGACGGCCATGTCAACCGAGGGTGGAACCAAGGCGGTCGTCGCCGCGCTCGTCGCCAACCTCGGGATCGCCATCACCAAGATGATCGCGTTCCTCGTGAGCGGGATGAGCTCGATGCTGGCCGAGTCGATCCACTCCTTCGCCGACTCCGGCAACCAGGTGCTGCTGCTCCGCGGCGGCAAGCGTGCGCAACGGGAGGCTACCCCGCAGCACCCGTTCGGCTTCGGGCGCGAACGCTACGTCTACGCGTTCATCGTCAGCATCGTGCTCTTCTCGGTAGGCGGGTTGTTCGCCCTCTACGAGGCGTACCACAAGTGGCACGAGTCGCGGGGGAACCACGACTACGACCCGTTCACGAGCCGGTGGTGGTGGCTGCCGGTGGCGGTGCTCGTCGTGTCAATCGGGTTGGAGAGCATGAGCTTTCGCACAGCCATCCGGGAGAGCAACCACACGCGTGGCCAGCGGTCGTGGCCCGAGTTCGTCCGCAGCGCCAAAGCGCCGGAGCTGCCCGTCATCCTGCTCGAGGACCTCGCTGCGCTCATCGGTCTGGTCTTCGCCCTGTTCGGGGTGGGGCTGGCGCTGCTCACCAAGAACCAGGTCTGGGACGCGGTCGGCACCGGCCTGATCGGTCTCCTCCTCGTGGCGGTGGCGATCATCCTGGCCATCGAGATGAAGTCGCTGCTGCTCGGGGAGTCGGCGACGCCCGCCCACCAGGCGGCGATCGAGTCGGCCCTGACCGGGGCTGTCGGGGTCGAGCGGATCATCCACCTGAAGACGCTGCACCTGGGCCCGGAGGAACTGCTCGTCGCGGCCAAACTCGCTGTGGCGCCGACCTCCTCGGCCGCCGCCGTGGCCAGCGTCATCGACCGTGCCGAGGCCGCGGCCCGCAGCGCCGTTCCCGAGCTGCGGCTCGTCATCTACCTCGAGCCCGACATCGCCCGTGACGCCGAGCCGGCCGAGAAGACCGACGGTGTCCGGCTCTGAGACCGAAGCCGCTCACGGCGAGCCTGCCGACCTGGCCGAGCACGGGGTGACCCGAGGCAACCCGCTCGCCCGGGTCATCGACCGGCTCGCAGTCCTCGCGTGGACGATCCTGTTGGCCGGGTTCGTCATCGTCGGCGCGGACTGCCTCTGGGTGGTGGCGATGGGTGATCGCCTCACCTCGGGGAACGGGGCTGCGGGCGGGCTCGGGCAGTCGGGGCTGCCGTTTGCGGCCGCCGACAGTCGCGGCTGGCCCAACCCGCTCGTCCTGGCCGAGCTCCTCTTGGCCGGCGTCCACCATCTCGGCTCGCACGGCCTCGTCACGCTCCAACTGCTCATCGTGGCAACGGTCCTGGCGATCACAGCTTCCGAGTCGCGTCGCCTCGGCGCCAGCCCGACCCGCGCGGCGGGCATCGTCTCACTCGTCGTGCTCGGCTGCCTGTCGGGGCTGGTGATCACCCGGCTGCCATCCCTGTCCCTCGTCCCCCTTGTCGGGTTGGTCGCCCTGCTCCGGCGCGAGCACGCGAGCCCCAGCCGGCGGATCTGGTGGGCCGTCGCCCTCCTCGCGCTCTGGGCCAACCTGCACGGCGGTGTCCTCATCGGGGTGGCGATCCTCGGGGCACACCTCCTCCTCGACCGGCTCCGCAGGCGCCCGGTCGAGAGCATCGCCGTCGGCGCCGCGTCGCTCGCGGCCCTCTGCGCGACCCCTGCCGGGCTGCGGACGATCACGTACTACCGCGGGGTGTTCGACAACGAGGCAGCGCACCGGGGGAGCGACCTGTGGGCGGCGCCGAGCCTGGCCAACCCGCTCGACGTCCTCATGCTGGTCGCCGCCGTCCTGTTCGCGGTCGGAGCAGCGCGCGCCGCGTCCCACAAGCGATCCCGTATGCCGCTCTGGGAGTTGGTGGCCGCGCTCGGCCTCGTCGTCGCCACCGTGCAGGTCGGGCGCAACGGGGTGTGGCTGGTGCTGTTTCTTGCACCGGCCGCCGCCCGCCTCGGCCGCGTCAGAGCCCTGCAACGACAAGGGAGCTCGACAGGTCGGGCGCCAGAATCGCCCGGTCCGGCCATGGACCGTGGGGCAGGCCCGGGGCCGAAGGGGCGACCCATTGTGGCGGTGGCCGCGCTGGTCGCCGTGGCTGCGGTGAGCGCGATCCTGCTCCAGCGCGGGCCGGCCGGCACTGCGCCCGGGACCGGTCAGGTCGCCGCGATCAAGGCCATCGCCGCCGGCCACCCGGTGCTTGCCGTCGAGCCGTTGGCCGAGACCCTGGCCGCCGGGGGTGTCACGGTCTGGGCCAGCAACCCGCTCGACGCGTTCGCCCGAGCCGACCAGGCGGCATACCTCGACTTCCTCGCAGGCGGGACGGTGGCTGAGCCGGCCATGGCTGCGGCGACCACCGCGGTGGCGGTCGCCGGCACCGGGCAGGCCGCGGCCCTCGCTGTCAACCCGGGCTGGCGACGCCTGCCCGACATCGGCCCGTACGCCGTCTTCAGTCGCGCCCCCTGACGGCCTGAACGATTGGCGGGTCGGTAGCGCGCGGGAGGTGCGCCCGGGCGCGGAACGTGAGCACGCGGCATACGGCTAGAATGTATGGACCGCCGGCGCGGGAGATGCCCCGCTCACCTGTTGCGCGACTGCGTGACGAGACGCCCAGATGGGCTGCGCCGGGTCGTAAACCAACCAGTCAACCCCCAGGAGCTTTCGCATGTCCTTCGACTACAAGGTTGCCGACCTGGGCCTCGCCGAGGCCGGCCGCCACCAGATTCGTCTTGCCGAGCACGAGATGCCCGGCCTCATGTCCCTCCGCGAGGAGTTCGGCACGAGCAAGCCGCTCAAGGGCGCCCGCATCGCCGGGTCCCTGCACATGACCGTCCAGACCGCCGTCCTCATCGAGACCCTCGTCGCCCTCGGCGCGCAGGTCCGCTGGGCGTCGTGCAACATCTACTCGACCCAGGACGAGGCGGCTGCGGCCGTCGTCGTCGGCCCCAAGGGCACCGTCGCCAACCCCAAGGGTGTGCCGGTGTTCGCGTGGAAGGGCGAGTCGCTGCAGGAGTACTGGGACTGCACCGAGCAGATCCTGTCCTGGCCCGCGACCGGCAAGTCTGCGGCGGGCAAGGGCGCGAACATGATCCTCGATGACGGCGGCGACGCCACGATGCTCGTCCACAAGGGCAAGGAGTGGGAGGCCGCGGGTCAGGTCCCCAAGACGTCCAAGGACGACTCCGAGGAGTTCGGCGTCTTCAAGGCGCTCGTCCGTCGCACCCTGGCCCAGGACCCGCAGAAGTGGACCCGGGTCGCCGCCGAGATCAAGGGCGTCACCGAGGAGACCACGACCGGCGTCCACCGGCTCTACCAGCTGGCCGAGGCCGGCGAGCTGCTCTTCCCGGCGATCAACGTCAACGACTCGGTCACCAAGAGCAAGTTCGACAACAAGTACGGCTGCCGCCACTCGGTCATCGACGGTCTCAACCGCGCGACTGACGTCCTCATCGGCGGCAAGGTCGCCGTCGTCGCCGGCTTCGGCGACGTGGGCAAGGGTGTCGCCTCGGCTCTGGCCGGGCAGGGCGCCCGCGTCGTCGTCACCGAGGTCGACCCCATCTGCGCGCTCCAGGCCGCCATGGAGGGCTTCCAGGTCGACACGATGGAGAACGCCTGCGCATACGGCGACATCTTCGTCACGACGACCGGCTGCTACGACGTCATCACCGGCGACCACATGTCGCGGATGAAGAACAAGGCGATCGTGTCCAACATCGGCCACTTCGACAACGAGATCGACATGGCCGGGCTGGCCCGCACCAAGGGCATCAAGAAGACCCAGATCAAGCCGCAGGTGCACGAGTGGACGTTCAAGGACGGCCACTCGATCATCGTCCTGTCCGAGGGTCGCCTGATGAACCTCGGCAACGCGACCGGTCACCCGAGCTTCGTGATGTCGAACTCGTTCTCCAACCAGACGATCGCCCAGATCGAGCTGTTCGCCAAGGCTGGGGAGTACGTCGACGACGAGGGCCGCCCGAGCGTCACCACCTTGCCGAAGCACCTCGACGAGAAGGTGGCACGCCTGCACCTCGACGCCCTCGGCGTCCAGCTCACCGAGCTGACCAAGACCCAGGCCGAGTACCTCGGTGTCGACGTCGCCGGCCCGTACAAGCCGGAGCTTTACCGCTACTGAGTTCTCCTGCGCTGCAGCAGTTTGCGATGCTGTGGTTGTTCACAAGCTCGCTCGTATGCCGTCCGCTCGTCGCGGGGCTCCACGCCCGGTGGGGGCGGGCGGCATACGAGGCTCTGGCCTGAGGGCCGCTCAGCTGGTGAGACAGGATCGGCTGCAGGGCAGTGTCGGTGGGCTGGGCTGGTTGCGCGGCGCAGCCGGGGAATGCCGGTGGCCCGATCGGCCGATTGGTCGTTCGGGTAGCGGGGCGAGGTCATCCTCGATCTCCGGTCAGGACGACGGGTTGCTGTCGCTGCTCAGAAGGAGTGCCGGCTCTCGGCCCTCATGCGCTGAGTCGCGACCCACACGACCTAAGGTGGCTCCGTGGTCCCCCCCCTCGTCCGCATCGCGACGCGCCTGTTTCCGCCGGAGGTCGCCGCGGCGGCCTTCCGTGAGCGACTGCTCGCCGATGCACTTGTCCGTGCCGGTGCGGAGGTCGAGGTCATCACGACAGTGCCGCCCGAGACGGCCGGGCCGGCCGATGATGGTGACCTCTTAGTGCGTCGGTTGCCTGCGATGCGTGACGTGAACGGCAACATCCGCGGGTACGTCCAGTACCTCAGCTACGACCTTCCGCTCGTGTTCCGTGCGGTGACTCGCCGACGGCCCGATGTGTGGATCGTCGAGCCCCCGCCGACGACCGGCGGGGTGATACGGCTCGTGACAATGCTCCAGCGTCGCCCGTACGTCTGGTACGCGGCAGACATCTGGTCTGACGCCGCGGGTTCGGCCGGGGCTCCGGCGGCGCTCGTCGCACTCCTGCGTCAGGTCGAGGTTCGAGTGATGCGGGGCGCCCTGTGCGTGCTCTCGATCTCCGGGGCCGTGACCGCCCGGTTGGGCGCTCTCGGGGTGGATGTCGCGCGGGTCGCCACGGTCGGAAACGGTGTGGACACCTCGGTTTTCACGCCGAATGGCCCGATCCACAAGCCCGTGGACTC
>JBDTBX010000034.1:0-8368 GCA_039923915.1 Nostocoides sp.
GGACGACAGCCAAAGTGACCTTCGACGTGGCCACGACCAGCGTCCTTACTCAGGGCACCGAGGCGACGATCAAGTGGCGCAACCTGGTGGGGGAGCGCTACATCGCCCTCAGCCAGGGCGCCGGTGGGGCTGCTCCCCTTCCCTCGAACGCCACGATCCCACGTGCCCGCACCCACCCGGGTCTCGACCTGACCGTGCTGTTCAACGGGTTCAAGCCGCTCTTCGCCGCGCTCTCCCCGAAGGACGTCAACCAGCTGTCGGGCGAGATCATCTCGGTCCTGCAGGGCGAGGGCGGCGACATCAACTCCCTCCTGGCCCACACCGCGAGCCTGACCAGCGCCCTCGCCGACCGCGACGCCGTCATCGGCAGCACGATCACCAACCTGACGACCGTGCTGGACACCGTCAGCTCCAACGCCGACTCCCTCGGTGAGCTGCTCGGCCAGCTCCAGCGCTTCGTCTCCGGTCTGGCTGCCGACCGTGCCGCCATCGGCGAGTCGCTGACCAACATCAACTCGGTGACCGGCGAGACGGCCTCACTTCTCCAGCAGACCCGTCCCGACATCAAGAACGACGTGGCCCAGCTCGGGGCGCTCGCGACCACCCTGAACAAGCCCGCCAACACCAAGCTGTTCGAGCACTTCATCACCACGACGCCGGGCAAGGTCCAGACGATCTCCCGCACCGCGGCATACGGCTCGTGGTTCAACTTCTACCTCTGCCGCTTCGACGCCAAGAACATCATCCTGCCCACCGGCCCGCTCCCCGGCGGCCTGGGCTACAACATCGCCGCAGCGAGGTGCTCATGAGCATCCCCTTCCGGGAACGCAACCCGATCCCGATCGGCGTCGTCGGCCTGGTCGTCATCGCCATCCTCCTCCTCCTCGCGTTCAACGCCTCGAGCCTGCCGATCATCGGCGGCGGCCCGACGTATGCCGCGGACTTCAGTGAGGCCGGCGGTCTCAAGCCCGACGACGACGTCCGGATCGCCGGCGTCAAGGTCGGCACCGTGCAGTCGGTCGACCTCGCGGGCGACCACGTGCGGGTCGGCTTCCGGATCAGGGGCTCTGTTGCGTTCGGCCCGGAGACGTCGGCGTCGGTGCGCATGCGAACCCTCCTCGGCTCCATGTACCTGTCGCTCGAGCCACGCGGCTCCGGCCAGCTGAAGGAGCACTCGACGATCCCCATCTCGCGGACCCTGTCCTCCTACGACATCGTCGACGCGTTCTCCGAGCTGACCCGGACCACCGAGAAGATCGACACCCACCAGCTGGCCACCTCCCTCGACGTCCTGGCGACCGAGTTCAAGGACAGCCCGGCCAACGTCAAGGCCGCCCTGGCCGGGCTGACCCGCCTGTCGAGGACGATCTCGGGTCGCGACGACGAGCTGCACCGGTTGCTCGCCGACGCCAACTCGGTGACGACGACGATCGCCGAGCGCAACAAGGTCATCGACACCCTCATCAAGGACGCCGACCTGCTCCTCGTCGAGCTGAACGCCCGCCGCGACGCGATCCACACGCTCTTCGTCAACACCTCGGCGATGGCCCAGCAGATCACCGGCCTCGTCCGGGACAACCGGGCCGCGCTCCAGCCTGCGCTGGACCAGGTGAACGGGGTGCTCTCGACCCTCCAGAAGCACGAGGCCGACCTGACCAAGACGATCGACGCGATGGCACCCTTCACCCGGCTGTTCGCCAATGTGCTGGGCACGGGGCGCTGGTTCGACACCTACATCCAGAACCTGACCAACCCGATCGGCACGGTGGGCAAGTGACGTCCTTCCTCAACGGGCGCAACCCCCGAGTGGTCCTCGCCGCGGGCGTGATCATCGTCCTCGGGCTCGCGGCATACACCATCTGGCCCAGCCCGAAGACGACCAAGGTCACCGCCGAGTTCACCCGTGCCGTGGGCCTGTTCCCCGGCTCCGAGGTGCGCATCCTCGGCGTCAAGGTCGGGCAGGTCGACTCGGTGACGCCGGTTGGCGACCACGTCCAGGTGGTCTTCGAGTACGCGGCGAAGTACAAGGCGCCGGTCGACGCCAAGGCTGCCGTCGTCGCCCCGTCCCTCGTCAGCGACCGTTACGTCCAGCTGCTGCCGGTCTACCGCGGTGGCGCTGCCCTGACCGACGGCGCGAGGATCGGACTGGACCGAACAGCCGTGCCGGTCGAACTCGACCGAATCTCCTCCAGCGTCGACGATCTGATGACCGCGCTCGGGCCCAAGGGCGCAAACTCCGGCGGCGCCCTGTCCCGATTCGTCGACACGAGCGCCGCCAACCTGGACGGCCAGGGCCAGAACCTCCACGACACGATCCGGGGACTGTCCCAGGCGGTGACGACCTTCTCCGAGAGCCGCGGTGACCTCTTCGGGACGGTGACCAACCTGCAGAGCTTCACCTCGATGCTGGCCGGCGACGACACCCAGGTGCGCCGGCTCAACACCGACCTGTCCACGGTTTCCCAGCAGCTCGAGGGCGAGAAGGGGGACCTGCAGGCGGCCCTGAAGAACCTGGCCATCGCCCTGTCCGAGGTGTCCACCTTCGTCAAGGACAACCGCACCCTGCTCACGACCGACGTCGCCAAGCTGACCTCGGTGAGCAGCGCCATCGCCAGCAAGCGGGACGCGCTCGCCGAGACGCTCACCAACGCCCCGGTGGCACTGTCCAACCTGCAGCTGGCCTACAACCCGGTCACGGGCACCCTCGACACGCGGGACAACCCCGCGCAGGCGCTCAAAGACCCCGCGCTTCTGCTCTGCTCCCTCATCGACGGTCCGACCGGCACCGCCAACAGCCCGGTCTGCAAGGCCCTCACCACGCTCCTCGGCAACCTGCCGACACTGCCCTCGGCCCCCGGCCTCGGCCTGCCGTCGGCCGTGCCCGGTGCCCTCACCCGGTCGCGCGCAGTGACCGGGACGTCGACGACGCCCGCGATGCGGGGAGCCGACCCCACTCTCGGCGGACTGCTGAAGGAGACGCCGTGATCGACCGCCTGACCTCCCTGCCCCGATGGCGTATGCCGGTAACTCGCCGGGCCGCGCCGCTGGCCGTCGCCTGCGCCGCCGCCGTCGTCCTCAGCGGCTGCAACGGCATCGCCGACCTCCCGCTGCCCGGCGGCAAGGCCAACGGTGGCCAGGTGTTCCGGGTCACGGCCGAGTTCGCCGACGTCCTCGACCTGGTTCCGCAGGCGTCGGTCAAGATCAACGAGGTGAGCGTCGGGTCGGTCGAGAAGATCACCCTCACCGGCTGGACCGCCAAGGTCACGATCCGGCTGCCCGACGGCACCGCCCTGCCCCACAACGCGACCGCCGAGCTCAAGCAGACGTCCCTGCTCGGCGAGAAGTACATCGAGCTGTCGCCACCCACCGGGATCGCGCCGGTCGGCCGGCTGCGCGACGGCGACGACATCCCGCTCTCGCGCACCAACCGCAATCCCGAGGTCGAGGAGGTCTTGTCGGCGATGTCGCTGCTGCTCAATGGCGGTGGGGTGGCCCAGCTCAAGGTGATCGAGACCGAGCTGAACGCCGCCACCCACGGCAACGAGAAGTCGATCAAGGACCTCATCTCCCAGCTGGACACCTTCGTGGGCGGACTGGACAAGCAGAAGGCCGAGATCGTCCGGGCCATCGACAACCTCGACAAGCTCGCCGCCAAGCTCGCCGCGCAGAAGGACACCATCGCGGCCAGCCTCCAGCAGTTCCCCAAGGGCCTCACCATCCTGGCCGACCAGCGCAAACAGCTCACCGGGATGCTCCAGGCGCTCAGCCGCCTCGGCGCGGTCGGCACCAAGGTCATCATCGGATCCCGGACCGACCTGGAGGCCAACCTGAAGGACCTCGGCCCGATCCTGACCAACCTGTCCAAGGCGGGCGACGCCCTCCCGCAGTCCCTCCAACTGCTCCTCACCTACCCCTTCCCGGACTCGGCGGTCGGTGCGATAAAGGGCGACTACACCAACCTGCACATCACGGCCGACCTCGACCTGAACAACCTGACCAAGATCCTGCCCCAGGCGGGCTCGGCCCCGGGCCTGCCGACCCTGCCCGGCGCCCCCTCCCTGCCGGGTACCTCCTCCCTGCCCAGCCCGCCCGGTGCCTCGTCGCTGACGACCCTGTTGGGCGGTGGTTCCCAGTGATCCGTCCGGTCGTCAAGGTCCAGCTCCTCGCGTTCCTCCTCGTGACGATGCTGGGCGTGTCGGTCCTCTCGGCGCAGTACATCGGCCTGAACGAACGCCTCTTCGGGCACGGCCCGACCGTTTCGGCCAGCTTCGCGGAGTCCGGCGGCATCTTCGTTGGGTCCGAAGTCACCTACCGTGGCGTTGCCGTCGGCCACGTCAGTGGCCTGAAGCTGCTGACGGACGGCGTCCTGGTGGAGGCCAAGCTGAACGACGGGACGAAGATCCCCAGGGACACCCTCGCCGTCGTCGAGGACCGGTCGGCCGTGGGGGAGCAGTACCTCGACTTCCAGCCTCGGACCGTCGGCGGACCTGACCTCTCCAACGGTGACGTCGTCCCGCGTGCCGACACCCGCTACCCGATCCGGGTCGACCAGCTGCTCAAGGACGTCGACGACACGGTGCGCTCGGTCGACCAGGAGCACTTGCGAACCATGGTCAACGAGCTCGGCCTTGCCTTCGCCGACGGCGGGGGGGACCTGTCCCGGCTGATCGACAACGGCGACAAGCTGACCGTCGCCGCGACCGCGGCTCTGCCGCAGACCATCAAGCTGATCCAGGACGGCAAGATCGTGCTCGACACCCAGCGCGACACGGCCAGCCAGATCCAGTCGTTCGCCAAGAACTTCGGTGACCTGTCCGAGGCCCTGCAGGGCAGCGACCCCGACCTGCGGCTCGTCCTGGACCGGGGGGTGATCGCCTCCCAGCAGCTCCAGGGCCTGATCAGGGACAACCAGGCCAACCTCACGACGCTCATCGCCAACCTGATCACCGTCGGGCAGGTCACGACGTCCCGCATCGACGGCATCCAGCAGATGTTGGTCACCTACCCGGAGGCCGTCGTCGGCGGCTTCACGGTCGTGCCCGGGGACGGCACCGCCCACTTCGGGCTCCAGCTGTCGGTGACCCCGACCGCCTGCACGAGGGGCTACGAGGGCACCAAGAAGACCGATCCCGCGCAGACCACCAACCTGCCGCCGCTCAACACCGATGCCCGCTGCACCCTGCCGCGCGGCTCCTCCAGCGATGTCCGCGGAGCCCAGAACGCCCCGGGCGTGACCCGGACGGCCAATGCCTCGTTTCCCATGGCGTACGCCAACCAACCCGTCCCGTTCGGCACCACAGCCGGGCAGGACCCCACGACGCCACAGGTCGACGTCCCCCTCGCACCCAGCGGGACCACGGGCGCGGACTCCTGGTCGTGGATCATCAAGGAGGCAGCCGGATGACCGGGACAACGATGGCTTCCCGGGCCCCCACGGGCACGATGGCCCAGCAGGGCACCGCCGTGAGGGCCCCGCGCTCGATGAGCGCACGGATCGGACCGCGACTGCTCTGGATGGTCACTGCCCTCGTGTTGCTCGCGACCATCGCGCTCGCCGCAACGCGCGGCCGCGACTGGTGGCAGGAGCGCAAGATCGACCAGGCGCACGCAGCGGCGCTCGCCGCCGGGCGCCAGCTCGCCATCAACTTCACGACCCTGGACTACCGGACCGTCGACGCCGACGCCGGGCGGGTCAAGGCCGGTGCCACGGGTGACTTCCTCGCCTCGTACACCGACTCGTGGACCAGCCTGAAGTCCCTCGTCGTCCAGAACAAGACGGTGAGCAAGGTCCAGACCGCCGAGGCCGCCCTCGAGTCCGGTGACCTGGACGCTGCCCAGGTCATCGTGGGCGTCGTCGCCCCGACGAGCAACACCTCGGTCCCCGCGGGCGAGAAGAAGACCTATCGGATGAAGCTCGGCCTGCGCCTGGTCGGCTCCCAGTGGAAGGTTGAGAGCCTTGACTTCGTCGGCTGACACGATCCGCCGCCGCCCCCGCGTGGCCGGCGAACGCCGCCGAACCACCACGCCGGACGCAGCCGCCATCGCGCCCACCCCGGTGCAAAAGTCCACCCCTGTCGCGCGTCCGCGGCCTGGGGGCTCGCAGTCCTCCACGACGCCGACGCGACGCGGGCCGTTCGCGCAGGGTCTGCGGATCTGGGGCCAAGGACGCACATCGAGGCAGACGCAACGCCGTATGCCGCGTCGCTGGCTCCCGCTCGTGGCCCTCGGCCTCGCGCTCGTCGCCCTCGCGGCCGTCCTCGGCGTGACCCTGCGCCCAGCGGGCCCGTCGGCGTCCGACGCCACCGCCGCCGTCGCCAGCGCCCGGACCAGCCTGACCCAGCTGCTGAGCTTCGACTACAAGACGATCGATACCCAGACGGCACACGCCCAGGGGTTGCTCACCGGATCGTTCCGGACCGAGTTCGCCGCGACGATGAAGACCCAGATCGCGCCGCTGGCCGAGAAGAACCAGTCGACCGTCAAGGCCCAGGTCGTCGAGGCCGGCGTGCAGAGCCAAACAGGCACCACCGTCGTCGTCCAGGCCTTCGTCAACCAGACCCGGACCTCCGAGACCGACCCCACCCCGGTCATCGACCAGAACCGGGTCATCGCGACCCTGACCCGCGTCGACGGCCGCTGGCTGATCAGCAAGCTGACCGCGTACTGACGTCCGGTCTTTCGACTGACCGGTTACCGATCGGGCTACCGTGCCAAATGTGTTGTGACCACAGCACTTTCGGCGCGGTAGCCCGATCGGTAACCGGCACGGCACCCCGGTCGCCTCGCGCCACCAGGCACCCTTGGGTGCCACCCCTCACCGCCCTGCCACGGACCGTGTCGGCCCGGGTGCTTGACGAACGGGCCTCCTCGGGTCCATCCTGTGCGGGTCATCACAAGTGACTCCCCTCTGACGAGGCTGTCGGTGCGGGTTGAGTTGCCGTGCATGAAAGAGTATGCTGTCGCTTTGCGCTGCCCGCGTCCGCGACCCACTTTGGTCTCCAGCCCAATCAGGTCAATCTGAGTGCCCTTCCGGCGCGCCCCACTGGGGTGCAGGTGAGGAAGGTCGGTCTTGGGCGGGCGGCGCCGACCAACCGAACGTCCGCAAAGCCCGTGGAAGGACCATCGTTGGCTGCCTCGCGCACCCCGACCCAGATCATCACCACCGCACAGACGGCTTCGGGCCGCCTGTCATTCGCCAAGATCAGGGAGCCGCTCGAGGTTCCCGACCTCCTCGCCCTGCAGACCGAGAGCTTCGACTGGCTGCTCGGCAACGAGCGGTGGCAGGCCCGCGTGGCCCTGGCCAAGGCCGAAGGCCGCGGCGATGTCCCAGACCGCTCTGGCCTGGAGGAGATCTTCGAGGAGATCTCCCCCATCGAGGACTTCAGCGGCTCGATGTCGCTCTCGTTCCGCGACCACCGCTTCGAGGACCTCAAGTACTCCATCGAGGACTGCAAGGAGCGGGACCAGACCTACTCCGCGCCCCTGTTCGTCACCGCCGAGTTCATGAACAACACGACCGGTGAGATCAAGAGCCAGACCGTGTTCATGGGCGACTTCCCGCTCATGACCGAGCGCGGCACCTTCATCATCAACGGCACCGAGCGCGTCGTGGTCTCCCAGCTGGTCCGCAGCCCGGGCGTCTACTTCGAGCGCACCGCCGACAAGTTGTCCGACAAGGACATCTACACCGCCAAGGTGATCCCGAGCCGGGGCGCCTGGCTGGAGTTCGAGATCGACAAGCGCGACATGGTCGGCGTCCGCGTCGACCGCAAGCGCAAGCAGTCGGTCACCGTCCTGCTCAAGGCGCTGGGCTGGTCCGAGGCCAAGATCCTGGAGGAGTTCGGCGACTACGAGTCGATGCGCCTCACCCTGGAGAAGGATCACGTCGCCGGCCAGGACGATGCCCTGCTCGACATCTATCGCAAGCTGCGTCCGGGCGAACCGCCCACTCGTGAGGCGGCCCAGACCCTTTTGGACAACCTCTACTTCAACGGCAAGCGCTACGACCTGGCCAAGGTCGGTCGCTACAAGATCAACAAGAAGCTCGGCCTCGCCGAGCCGCTCTCGCAGTCGACCCTCACCCTCGAGGACATCGTCGCGGCCATCCGCTACATCGTCGCCCTGCACAACGGCGACGAGACCCTCCCGGGTGTCCGGGTCGGCGAGGCAGTCGATGTCCGCGTCGAGACCGACGACATCGACCACTTCGGCAACCGTCGCCTCCGCAACGTCGGCGAGCTCATCCAGAACCAGGTCCGCACCGGCCTGTCCCGGATGGAGCGCGTCGTTCGCGAGCGGATGACGACCCAGGACGTCGAGGCGATCACGCCGCAGACCCTGATCAACATCCGCCCCGTGGTGGCCTCGA
>JBDTBX010000035.1:0-5416 GCA_039923915.1 Nostocoides sp.
GCGGCCACAACCGACGTCCTCCCGAGATACCTGGTGAGGAACTCTGTATCTGCGGCAATTGTCGGGTCACCCGATAAAGGCCAAGGGAGCGCTAGGAGGCGGGGACCCATAGGGTGAGGAAGGCCCACACGATCGGCGCGCAGATGAGCAGCGAGTCGAGCCGGTCCATGATGCCCCCGTGGCCCGGCAGCAGCGCACCCATGTCCTTGATCGCGAGATCACGCTTGAGCAGGGACTCGATGAGGTCGCCGGTCGTAGCGCCGAAGGCGACCACCGCGCCGATGACGGCGCCCTGCCAGTACGGCCGGTCCAGCATCCAGTGGATCGAGAGGGCGCCGGCGACCGCGCAGGTGGCGACCGACCCGGCGAAGCCTTCCCACGACTTCCTCGGGCTGATCGAGGGCGCCATCGGGTGTCGACCAAGGGTGACACCGAAGGCGTAGCCACCGATGTCGGAGCAGACCGTGACGAGGACGAAGAAGATGATCCGCCAGTGTCCGTCGCTCGGCGCGAGCATCAGGGCCGCGAATCCGGCGAGGAAGCACGGGTACATGGCGACGAACATCGAGCCGGCCAGGTCGCGTGGCGCGTCGGCCACTCCGTCGGCGACCCGCCAGATGAGCAGCGCGACGCAGGTCAGGCCGAAGGTCACGGTCAGCGCCTCGGGGCCGCGCAGCATTGCCGACAGGATCATGCTCACGGCGCCGATCCACAGCGGCAGCGCCGAGATCCGGATGTGCACCGTCTCCAGGGCCCGTTTGAGCTCCCAGACGCCGACGACGATCGCGGCGCCCAGGACGACCGCGAAGGCCTCCTTGCGGACGACGAGCGATCCGATGACGAGTGCGCCCAGCCCCACGCCGACGCCGATGGCGGCGGGCAGGTTGCGGCCCGCCCGGGAGGCACCGGGGGCAGCGTGCGCGGACGTGGTCGTCTCGGCTTCGGAGCGGCGGGAGGGGGGCACGGGCTTCAGACCTCGAGGAGCTCGGCCTCTTTGTGCTTCAACAGGTCGTCGATGGCGTCGACGTGCTTCTTCGTCGTGCCGTCGAGTTCCTTTTCCCCGCGACTGCCGTCGTCCTCGCCCACGTCGCCGTCCTTGACCAGCCTTTCCAGCCCATCCTTGGCGTGGCGGCGGATGTTGCGGATCGACACCTTGGCTTCTTCGGCCTGGGCACGGGCCATCTTGATGTAGTCGCGGCGCCGTTCCTCGGTCAGCTGGGGCAGGACGCAGCGGATGACGTTGCCGTCGTTGCTCGGGTTGAAGCCGAGGTCGGCCTCGCGCAGGGCCTTCTCGATGGCGTTCATCGAGGACTTGTCATAGGGGGTGACCAGGACGGTGCGGGCCTCTGGCGTCTGGAACGACGCGAGCTGCTGGAGCGGCGTGGGGGCGCCGTAGTAGTCGACCGTCACCTTGTTGAACATCCCCGGGTGCGCCCTCCCGGTGCGGATGCCGGCGAAGTCCTCTTTGGCGACCTCGACCGCCTTCTCCATCTTGAGCTCGGCTTCCATCAGGGTTTCGTCGATCATCGCTCTTCCTCGCTCGGTCCGTGCTGTCTGGTGGCGGGCCCTGGGCCGTATGCCGCGACGCTCAGTCTCGCAGACGGCGCGTCACGGCGTCACGAGCGTACCGACGTGCTCACCGCGCAGGGCCGCGGCGATGCTGCCGTCGCCCTCCATCGCGAAGACGACCATCGGCAGGTTGTTGTCCATGCAGAGGCTGAACGCGGCGGCGTCGACCACCCTGAGCTGTTGCTGGAGGGCGTGGGTGAAGGAGATCGTGTCGAACCTCTTGGCGTCCGGATTCTTGCGAGGGTCGGAGTCGTAGACCCCGTCGACACCGTTCTTGCTCATCAGGACCGCATCGCACTTGATCTCCAGCGCGCGCTGGGCGCTGACCGTGTCGGTGGAGAAGAACGGCATACCGGCGCCGGCGCCGAAGATGACGACGCGGCCCTTCTCGAGGTGCCGGATCGCCCGGCGCGGGATGTAAGGCTCGGCCACCTGCCCCATCGTGATCGCCGTCTGGACGCGGGTCTCCACTCCTTGCTTCTCGAGGAAGTCCTGCAGGGCCAGACAGTTCATGACGGTGCCGAGCATCCCCATGTAGTCGGCCCGCGTGCGGTCCATGCCCTGCTGCTGCAGCTCGGCGCCCCGGAAGAAGTTGCCGCCACCGACGACGACGGCGACCTGCATCCCCTCCCGAACCACGGTCGCGATCTGCTCGGCGATCCCCCGCACGATGTCGGGCGCCAGGCCCACGTGCCCCCCGCCGAAAGCCTCGCCGGACAGTTTGAGCAGCACTCGCCGATAGCGGCGTCCTCCGGTTGCGGGGTCGGTCACGTCGTCTTCCTGGAGGGTGGGTGGGCGGTCGGTCGATCCTGCCATATCCGACGGGTCCGGACCGGTCCCGGCCTGTGCGGGACCACACGGTCACCCTGGGCTCCGGCAGACGGGGCGATGGCCACCCAGCGCCGGCTAGCCGGCCCGGCGGTGGGGGTAGTCCGGGCTGCGCGACTGGAAGTCCAGGATGGCCGGGTTGGCGATGACCCCCTCCCTGATCTCGATCGCCCGCCGGATCGTCTCGTCGGCCTCCCAGGCGGGGGGTCCTGCCAGAATCGTCTCGAGATAGGGCAGCAGGGCCTCGCTGATCTCCCAGGTGGCGGAGTTCCACAGGTAGGACGGGCTGTGGTCGACGCCGTAGTAGTCCACGCCGTCGCCGACGGTGAACATCGGCTCCTCGAAGGTCGTCGGCTGCGCCCAGCTGAAACCCATGCCGGCATCGCACGACACGTCGACGATCAGGGTGCCCGACGCCAGCACGGGCAGGTCGGAGTCCTCGAGAAAGATCATCGGTCGACCCGGGTCCTGGAGCACGCAGTTGACGATGATGTCGTGAGCCGCGAGGAAGCCGGGCATCGGTTCGCTGCCGGACTCACCGAAGACGTCGCTCTCCCGGACGCCGGTCTCGCCCCGGTCGAACTGCACGATCCGCGCCGAGTGGATCGGGGATGCGACGGCTGCTTTATCGCGCTGGGTGAGGACATCGACCTGGCTGACCCCCATCGCATTCAGGGCGGTCACCGCACCGCGTGCCGTCGCCCCGAAGCCGATCACGACGGCCGTGAGCCGCCGGCCGTAGTCGCCGGACGCGCCGACCAGCGACAGGGCGTGCAGCACAGAGGCGTAGCCGGCCAACTCGTTGTTCTTGTGCAGGACGTGCAGCCCGAAGGACCCGTCGCTGCTCCAGTGGTTCATCGCCTCGAAGGCAATGAGGGTCAGTCGTTTGTCGATGGCGAGCTGGGTCAGCTCACCATCCTGGACACAGTGCGGCCAACCCCAGAGCACCTGCCCATCACGCAACGCGGCGACTTCCTCGGTCATGGGTTTGGGCTGGAGGATGACGTCGCAGTCCGCGATCAGTTGCTCGCGGGTACGGATGCCGCCGACCTGCGGAGCCAGGTCTTTGTCGGTGAAACCGAACCGCTCGCCATAACCGGACTCGAGAAAGATGGCCCCTCGGAGCGCCTCATCGATCCGCGGGAAGTGGCGCGGGTGGATGGGCAGGCGATGCTCGTTCTCCTTGCCCGACCGAGCAAAGAGTCCGATGGTGAGCTGCGTGGCAGTGTGCACGGTGGACCCCTAACGTCCCCGTCTGTCTAACACAGTGCTCCCTTGGCTGGCCCGGCTGACTGCTCGAGGCGCTCGCCCGCCGTTGCGGACAACGCTGCATACAGGCCCTGAATGGCCGGGCTCGGCGCCATCGAGCGACGCCAGGTCATCATCACCCTCCGGATGGGTCGAGGGTCGGTGACCGGCACCGGGACCACCTCGGGCGGCAGGTGCTCGCGTCCCAACCGGGGCACGAGCGCAACCGCAAGGCCTTCGGCCACGAGTCCGATCTGGGTGCCGAACTCCATGGCCCAGTGGCGGATTCGCGGTTGGTTGCCATGGCCATCGAACATATGGATCAGCCAGGAGTGGCACACGCTGCCCGGAGGGGCACAGACCCAGGTGTCGTCGGCGAGCTCGGCTGCCCCGACGCTGGGGCGGCCGGCCATCGGGTGCTCGCGGTGGACGAGCACGTCGGCCACATCACTGCCGAGCTGGACGACCTCGACGTGCTCGGGGAAGGGCAAGGTCAGCTCCCCCCAGTTGTGGACGAGCGCGGCATCGGCCGACCCACGGGCGACGACGTCGATGGCGTCGTGCGGGTCCAGCTCGACGATGTCGACGACGAGCCCCGGTGCCGTGGGAATCAGGTCGCGCAGGGTCGGGGCAACGAGCCCCCGTATGCCGGTCGAGAACGCCGCGAGCCGAACCCGCCCCACCACGGGGGCGTCCGGATCGGTGGCCAGCAGCCCGGCCTCCAGGTGCTCCAGCCCGTCGAGAATGGGTCGGCCCTCGACGACGAGGCGGCGGCCGAGCTCGGTGAGCATGACGCCCCGACCGACCCGGTCGAGCAGGGAAGCGCCCACCTGGCGCTCGAGCCGTTTGACCTGCTGGGAGACCGCTGACGGTGTGTAGCCCAGCTCCCCGGCGGCAGCGACCACCGAGCCGGTACGGTCCACGGCGGCGAGCGTGACGAGCGATAACGGATCAATCATGAAGTGAAGCTACATGGAATTGCGTAGAAAGCATCGCTGGATCTTCCTGATCGCACCCCGCAGGCTGGACCCGTGCCGACCCGCCATGCGATCGCCGCCGCTCTCGTCATGACGATCTGGGGGGTGAACTTCGTCGTCATCGACAAGGGTCTGGCCGGCGTGCCGCCCCTGCTGTTCGTCGCCATCCGGTTCAGCGTCGTGCTCCTCGCCCTGCCCTTCATCCCACGCCCGGACGTGCCCTGGCGGCACCTGGCCCTCGTGGGAGGGTTCATGTCGGTCGGACAGTTCGGCTTCCTGTACTCCGGCCTGGCCCTCGGGATGCCGCCCGGCCTGGCCTCGCTCGTCCTGCAGACCCAGGCCGTCGTCACCGTCCTGCTCGCGGTCGTCGTGCTCCGCGAACGCCCGGCCGGCAAACAGGTCGCCGGGATGGCCCTCGGTGTCGCTGGACTGGTCGTGGTCGCGGTCGGCCGCGGCGGACAGGTTCCTACCGTCGGACTGGTCCTCACGGTGCTCGGCGCGACCTCGTGGGCCCTTGGCAACATCACCGTCCGACGCCTGGGCCTGCGCAGCGGCCTCGGCGTCACCGTGTGGTCGGCGGCGGTGGTTCCGCTGCCCATGGTCGGCCTCTCCCTCCTGCTCGACGGGCCCTCGACCGTTGGGCACGCCCTGACCAACCTCACGCCCACCAACTGGTTGTCCACCGCCTACACGGCTGGTCTGGCCTCCATCGTCGGCTTTACCGTCTGGAACACCCTGCTGGCCCGACACTGCGCCGCCTCGGTCGCTCCGTGGTCGCTGCTCGTGCCGCCGAT
>JBDTBX010000036.1:0-10847 GCA_039923915.1 Nostocoides sp.
CCGCTGGCAGCAACCGGTGCACCGGAGGGGCTCGACGTGGCGATCAACCGTTGTTGGGTGAGCGACTTCAGGCAGGGGTAGAGCGTGCCGTAGGACAGTGCCCGGAAGGCGCCGAGGGCGGCGTTGAGCCGCTTGCGCAGCTCGTAGCCGTGCATGGGCGTCTCGTGGAGCAGGCCCAGGACCGCGAACTCGAGCAAGTCGGTGCGCCGGCTCATCGGGGGCCTCCTTCGGTCGCTCGCTGGGGTTGGGTGTCTGTATGCCGCGCTCACGGGGCCACGACTGCATCGGGTGAACTATACACCAGATATATCGGCGCGATACATCACCGGCTGTTGACCCCACTTCACGTGCTCGCGTCGACATACTGACCCCCACGTAACGCCAGGCGGAGTTTTGGGCCTGACTTGGGTGGATTCCTTGACGTCGCGGCATACGAGGGACTCGGAGTTCACAAGGTCCCGGGACATACTTGGAACGCGCTCCCCGACCGGGGGCGTGTTCCCTGCCCGAGAGTGCATATGAGTCAGCGTTCCTCCACACCCCGCGCCGTGCCCAAGGCGGTCGCCCCCGGCGGCCGGACCAAGTCCTCGACATCGCGGCCCAAAGGCCGACGCTGGCCAAAGCGACTGCTATGGACCGTGCTGTCCCTCGCAGTGCTCGGGATCCTGAGCCTCGTGGCGGCATACGTGCTCATCGGGGTCCCGACCAATGCCAACGCGGCGGCGCAGGCGCAGGCGACGACGATCTACTACTCCGACGGCAAGACCCCCATCGCCAGGATCAGCGAGGTCAACCGAGAGTCGGTCCCGTTGTCCAAGGTGCCGATCGACGTGCAGCGGACCTTCCTCGCGGCTGAAGACCGCAGCTTCTACACCAACAGCGGGGTCTCGCCCTCGGGCATCGCCCGCGCCGTCAAGGCCGCCGTGACCGGCGGTGCGACGGTCGGTGGTTCGACCATTACCCAGCAGTACGTCAAGAACTACTACCTGACCCAGGACCAGACGGTCACCCGCAAGCTGAAGGAGATCATGATCTCCTTGAAGCTGGACCGCCAGCTGACCAAGGACCAGATCCTGGACAACTACCTGAACACCATCTACTTCGGGCGCGGGGCCTCCGGGATCCAGACCGCGGCGCAGGCGTACTTCCACGTCGATGCCGACACGTTGACCGTGGCCCAGGGCGCCCTCCTCGCCAGCGTCATCCGGGGGCCGTCGTTCTACGATCCGTCGCTCGGCCCGCAGCAGACCAAGCTGGCGCAGGGCCGCTGGAACTACGTCATGGACGGCATGGTCACCAAGGGCTGGTTGACCCAGGCCCAGCGCGATGCAGCGACGTTCCCGACTCCGTTCAAACCCCCGGTCCAGGCGTCGACGAGCGGGACGAACGGCTACCTCGTCGACCAGGTCAAGAAGGAGCTGCTCGGCAAGCTCCAGCTGACCGACGCCGAGATCGACCGCGACGGCCTGAAGGTGGTCACGACGATCGACCTCAACAAGCAGTCCGCCGCCGTCACTGCGATGAAGAAGCTGCCCACCAACCCCACGAACCTGCACGCGGGCCTGCTGTCCATCCAGCCGGGCAACGGTGCGGTCCTGGCGATGTACGGCGGGCCCGACTTCCAGAAACGGCAGTTCAACGACGCGACCGACGCAACGATCCAGGCCGGCTCGACGTTCAAGATCTTCGCCCTGATCGCCGCCCTCCAGAACGGTGTGAGCCTCCAGCAGACCTATTCCGGCGCCTCACCGCAGTTCTTCCCTCAGTTCAAGGACAGCTCGGCTGCCACCGACTTCCTGCGTCGAGGCGGGGTGAAGAACTTCGACAACGAGCAATTCGGGACGATCAACCTGATCGACGCGACGGCCCACTCCGTCAACAGCGTCTTTGCCCAGGTCAACCTCGCCGCCACACCTAAGAACACCACAGCCGCTGCCGCTGCCGCCGGCGTGACGACGAAGATGACCTCGGTCTACGCCAACGTCTTCGGCACCGACAACGTCAAGGTCATCGACATGGCCAACGCCTACGCGACTTTGGCGGCCAACGGCCTCAAGTCCACCCCGTACTTCGTCAAGTCGATCAGCGCGTCGGTCGGCGACTACTCCTACACGGCCAAGCCGGAGACCAAGCAGGTCTTCGACAAGCCGCTCGTCGCCGACGTGCTCCAGGCGATGCAGGCCGTCATCCAGCGGGGCACCGGCTCGTATGCCGGGGCCCGCCTGGACCGTCCGGCCGCCGGCAAGACGGGGACGACGACCGACAACTACGGCGCCTGGTTCGACGGGTTCACCCCCAACCTGGCCACCGCGGTCGGCATCTACAAGGGCGACGGGTCGTCGGCCAACCCGGCCAACATGATGGACAACGTGCCCGGCGTCGGTCAGCTGACCGGTGGCACGGTCCCGGTGTGGATCTGGACGGCCTACATGACCCAGGCCCTCAAGGGCCTTCCGGTCGTCAACTTCCCCGCGGCAGCCAACATCAACAAGCCCACCAACTCCCCGCCACCGTCGAACACGGTGCCACCGACGACGAGCACGACGTCCGCGACGTCCGCGCCACCGACGACGAGCACCTCGTCGCCACCCACGACCACACAGTCCCCGCTGCCGACCGAGACGCTGCCGACGGTGACGGTGACCGACACCAAGACACACGGGCCGCCCACGTCCTCATCGACGACCACGATCCTCGGCGGGCCGCTCCCGCCGCCGCCCCCACCGACGTCGTGATCGACGGCGCCGACACGCTCGACCAGGTGCCCGACCGAGCCCTGGCGTCGGTCGGCGGCCCGCTCGGCCGGTACGCGCGCCGCCCGTCCTGGAGGTCGGCGGTGTGGCCGTTCGTCGCGCTGGCGGCGGTCCCGATGCAGCTGGCGATGATCGAGCGGGCCTTCTGCATCGAGCACGGCTGGATCGGCCAGGACATGTTCTCGAGGGCCTGCTTCTCCGACCTGCCGGTCCAGTTCACGACCGGGAAGCTGAGTGGCGGGTTCGCGGCATACGTCGAGGGGTTGGCGCACGTCGACCAGCCCGTCGTCACCGGCGCCGTCATGTCCGTGCTCGGCGGGATCGCCGGGCCGGGAGCGGTCACCTCCTCGCAACGCTCCTACTTCTTCATCTGGGCGGTGGTCGCCACCCTGCTCGTGATGGCGACTGCGTGGTTCAGCGCTGCCAGCCGGCCGCGGACCGCCGGGATCGTCGCCGCTGTGGCGCTCTCGCCGCTGCTCGTCACGGCCGTCATGGTCGGGCCGGACATCGTCGGTGTCACGCTCGTGGCGGCGGGCATGTGGGCGTGGGCTCGTCGCCGCCCGGCCCTCGCCGGAGCCCTTCTCGGCGTCGCGGTCATGGCCCGGACCTACCCGCTGCTCGTCATCGCCGCCCTCGTCCTGCTGGCCCTGCGTGCCGGACGACTGGACCGCCTGCGCAGCCTGCTCGGTGCCGCCGGCGTGGCCGCCGCCGGGATCGCGCTCGTCTTCGGCGTGGCCCACCACCAGACCCTCACCGCCGCGTACCGGACGTGGTGGTCCAGCCCGCCCGGGTTCGGCTCGCCGTGGTTCGTGCCGCAGCTGGCGACGTCGGCAGGTCCGACGACAACCGCGCCGCCCGTGATCCGTGCGGTTGCCCGGATCGTCGATGCGATCCTGGCGCACCCGGTGCCGGTCGGGGCCGCCACGGCGCTCGCGGTCCTCGGCATGGTGCTGGCGCTGGTCGCGGGGTTCGTCCTCGCCCTGGGTGCCCGCCGCCGACCGACCTGGGCCGAGGTGTCCCTCGTGATGGTCGGGATCGCCCTGGTCACCGGGAAGTCGGTGCCCGTCCAGGCCTCGCTGTGGTTGCTCCCGCTTGCGGCCCTTGCCGGGATCCGGTGGCGCGACCAGTTCATCTGGATCGGCACCGAGGTGGTCCACTTCATCGCCGTCTGGCTGTATGCCGGGGGGCTGGCTCGACCCGATCGGGGTCTGCCCGCGGGCTGGTACTCCCTGTTCCTCGTCCTGCGCCTCGCCGGCATCGGCTGGCTCGTGGTCTGCGCCTGGCGACAGGCCAATGCCCGCCCCGCCCACGATCCGGACCCCGGGTGGCCCGAGGACCCGGCCCGCGACGACGTCGTCGACGAGCTGTCCGGCCTCCTGACCGGCGAACCCGACCGGGTCATCGCGGTATACGGCTGACCCTCCTGCCCGCTGGCCGATTGGGTCCTATGCCGGTGCGCGGCTATCCTTGCGAGGTTGCCCTCGGGCCCCTGTGGACAACCTCACGGGCCTGTCGGTCGCATTGCATACCCTCCTGTCACGGAGAGACCGTGACCGTTCAGACCGAAGGAGGCGGGTTAACGCATGCGTCAGTACGAACTCATGGTCATCCTCGACCCCGAGCTCGACGACCGGACCATCCAGCCGACGCTGGAGAAGTTCCTCACCGTCGTGACCAAGGACGGCGGCACCGTCGACACCCTCGATGTGTGGGGCCGCCGCCGCCTCGCGTATGAGATCAGGAAGAAGCCCGAGGGCATCTACGCCGTCGCCAACTTCACGGCCGAGCCGGCCACGGCCAAGGAGCTGGACCGTCAGCTCGGCCTCAACGAATCGGTCCTCCGGACCAAGCTCCTGCGCCCCGGCGCCTGAGCACCACACGGATCAAAGGGGATTCACCTCATGGCAGGCGAAACCATCGTCACCCTCATCGGCAACCTCACCGGTGACCCGGAGCTGCGCTTCACCCCCAGCGGTGCGGCCGTCGCGAACTTCACCGTCGCGTCGACCCCCCGCCAGTTCGACCGCCAGACCAACGAGTGGAAGGACGGGGAGACCCTGTTCATGCGCTGCTCGATCTGGCGCGAGGCGGCCGAGAACGTTGCCGAGTCACTCGGCCGGGGCACCCGCGTTGTCGTGACCGGCCGGCTGGTGTCGCGCTCGTTCGACACCAAGGAGGGCGAGAAGCGCACCGTCGTCGAGCTGCAGGTCGACGAGATCGGCCCGTCGCTGCGTTATGCCACCGCCAAGGTCAACAAGACCCAGCGTGGCACTGGCGGCGGTGGTTTCGGTTCTCAGGGCGGCGGCGCCCAGCAGGCCGAGGACCCGTGGGCCACCGGTGGGACCGCCCCGGCGGGCGGCGGGTCCCAGGGCCAGCCGAGCCAGGGCCAGCCGAGCCAGGCTCCGCAGCAGCCCACCCAGGGCGGCGGTTGGGGCGGCAGTGCGCCGTCCTACGACGAGCCCCCGTTCTGATCCGAGCCAGATCCCGTATGCCACGGCATACGACCTCACTGCAACACCCATCCCGAGGTGCCCCCTCGGGCTCATCCGATAGAAGGAGAGCACCACGATGGCCAAGCCCGTTGTGCGCAAGCCCAAGAAGAAGGCCAACCCGCTGAAGGCGGCGAAGGTCGAGAACATCGACTACAAGGACACCGCGCTGCTGCGCAAGTTCATCTCCGACCGGGGCAAGATCCGCGCCCGTCGGGTGACCGGAGTGTCCGTCCAGGAGCAGCGTCTCATCGCCACGGCCGTCAAGAACGCCCGTGAGATGGCCCTGCTGCCCTACTCGAGCTCCGCTCGCTGACCAAAGGAGCTGCCGCACATGAAGGTCATCCTCACCCACGAAGTCTCCGGGCTCGGCACCGCCGGCGACATCACCGACGTCAAGGACGGCTACGCCCGGAACTTCCTGTTCCGTCGCGGCCTCGCCGTCGCGTGGACCAAGGGCGCCCAGTCCCAGGTCGACGCGATCGCCAAGGGCCGTGAGACCCGGGCCGTCAAGACCCTCGACGAGGCCAAGTCGATCAAAGGCAACCTCGAGAACGGCACCGTCAAGGTCGTGGCCCACGCCGGCACCGGCGGCCGCCTCTTCGGCGCCGTTTCGACGGCCGACGTCGCCGCTGCCGTCAAGGCGGCCGGTGGCCCGGAGCTGGACAAGCGCAAGATCGAGATCGCCACCCCGATCAAGTCGACCGGGAGCCACACGGCGACCGTCCGACTGCACGGTGATGTCGTGGCCCAGCTGGCCCTGGACGTCGTCGCCGGCTGAGGTCCGTCCCCGCTTGAACGATTGAGAGGCGCCGCCTTCCTGTACGCCGGGAAGACGGCGCCTTCGTCGTCCCTGGTCTGTCCGAACGGAGGAGGAGCCGGACTGGAGACCCGACCTAGACTCGGTCGGCATCGCCGGCACTGGACCGGCAGACGACGAGCCCGGGGGTCTTCGCCATGAGCAGTACCGACGGCCAGGGTACTCGCGGCAGCAGCGGTGTCGGCATGGATGACGTGCCGACCCATCCGTTCAGCGTCGGCCGGCCCGGAGCCGAGCGATTCGACGCGACCTCCCGCGAGATGTCGGACTGGGCGACGGCGCAGCGGCGGGCGTTGGCGGCGGCCGAGGCGTCGGACCAGGCTGGGCAGGGCGGACGCGGGGGACGGTCCGGTTCGGCTGGTGGCGGCGCCACCCGCGGGGTGCGAACCTGGCTGGGCTCGGCCGTCGCCGCGCTCGGCCGCCGCTGACCCGTCGCGGGCAGGTTCACCCGGGGAGGGCTATGGTCTATTGACAGGACATTTGCTGTACTCACGTCCTGGAGCCCTCCCTGCGCGCGCCCCCGAAAGGATGACGATGGCTGCCTCCAAGGCCACGAACCCCGACCCTCGCTACAGCACGTTGACCATCGGGGTGTGCCCCGACCAGTGGGGCGTGTGGTTCCCCGAGGATCCCCAGCAGATCCCGTGGCACACGGCGCTGGACGAGATGGCGACAGCGGGCTTCTCGGTCATGGAGACCGGACCCTTTGGCTACTTCCCGACGGACCCGATCCGGCTCAAGGACGAGATGGACGCCCGCGGCTTCCGGGTCGTCGCGGGCACCGGGTGGGGCGTGCTGCACAAGGCCGAAGCCTGGGCCGACACCGAGGCCTTCTTCCGCGCCATCGCCGAGACACACGCGGAGGTCGGCGCCGAGTACATCGTCCACCTGCCGCCGATGTTCCGCGACGAGAAGACCGGCGACTACATCGACGACAAGGTCCTGTCCGCCGACTCCTGGAACCTCTACATCAGCAACGCCGACCGGCTTGGCCGGATCATGAAGCAGGACTACGGCCTGAAGATGGTCCTGCACCCACACGGCGACAGCCACATCGAGACGCGCGAGGATATCGACCGGGTCTTCCAGGCGACCGACCCCGACTACGTGGGCTTCTGCCTCGACACCGGGCACATCGTCTACGGCGGCGGCGACCCGGTCGAGCTGTGCCGCACCTACCCCGAGCGGATCTCCTACGTCCACATCAAGGCCATGGACCCCGTCCTGGTCAAGACGGCCCACGAGGAGGACTGGCCGTTCGTCCGGGCCGTCAAGGCCGGGTGCTCGGTCACTCCGCCGGCCGGTGAGCCCGAGATGGGCCGGGTCATCGAGGCCCTCGCCGATCTGGACAAGGACCTCTACGTCGTGTGTGAGCAGGACATGTACGGATGTCCCCAGGACCAGCCCCTCCCCATCGCCGTCCAGACCCGCGAGTACCTCGCGTCCAAGGGCCTGGGCGTTCTCTGAGGCTTGCGGGGGTGGGTGGCACCTGAGAAGATTTGCGAATGTTAGAACAAATGCTTGAGACCAGGAGTGCGGGCCGGGATGGCTACCGGCCAAACAACTCCAGCCCCTCGCACCAGGAGGCACACTGACGTGGCACGCATCGGCATGATCGGCCCCGGAGCCATGGGCCAGGCCCACATCGAGCGCATCCACACGGTGATCGGCGGTGGTCGGGTTGTCGGGGTGTCCGACGTCGACGCCACGCGCGTCCGCGAGGTCGCTGACCGGATCGGCGGCACGGCATACGCCTCCGCCGAGGAGCTGATCCAGAGCCCCGACGTCGAGGCCGTGATGATCTGCACCCACGGGCCGGCCCACGAGACCGACCTGCTCGCGTGCATTGCTGCCGGCAAGCCGGTGCTCTGCGAGAAGCCGCTGACGCCGACCGCCGCCGCTGCCGCGCGCGTCATGGAGGCGGAGATCGCCGGTGGTCAGCGCCTCGTGTCGGTCGGCTTCATGCGTCGTTACGACCGGTCCTACCGCCAGCTGAAGGCGACCTTGGATTCCGGCAGCCTCGGCGCCCCACTGATGGTCAACTGCGCCCACCGCAACCCCGGCGTGCCGGACTTCTACACGTGGGACATGGCCATCAACGACACCGCCATCCACGAGGTCGACATCACCCGCTGGCTGCTCGGCGAGGAGTTCGTCTCGGCCCGCGTCGACCAGCCCCGACGGACCAGTCTGGCACCCGCCCGGCTGCAGGATCCGCTCGTCCTCATCCTCACGACCGCGTCCGGTGTGCGCGTCAGCGACGAGATCTTCGTCAACTGCCAGTACGGCTACGACATCCGCTGCGAGGCCGTCGCCGAGCGCGGGACGGTGTCGCTCTCGGACCAGAACGCCATCGACTGGCGCACGGCATACGGCGCCGGCCACCCGATCACGATGGACCACAACGAGCGCTTCTTCCAGGCGTTCGTCACCGAGGTCCAGGAGTGGATCACCGCGGTGGACGCCGGCGTGCACACCGGCTCCACCGCTTGGGACGGGTATGCCGCGGCCTGTGTCTGCGACGCGGGTGTCAGAGCCCTCACCGACTCCGGCACGGTCGCCGTCCAGATGATCGATCGCCCCGATTTCTACGCGTGATCCCCTGCCCCCGCCCGGGAGGACCCAGCCCTCAAGCCGATCTGGTGAGCCAGGGCCTGCGCGGTGACCAAGGCTGGGTTCGCTGGCGACCAAGGGTGCGTGTCAGAGGTAGGCGCGCTGGGCGGCCTTCTCGGCGACGTACTCCTCACGGGCGTGCTGGGTGCTCTCCAGCGCGGACACTTCCGAGACCGGGACGTCCCACCAGGCCGTGCCGGGCGGGTTCGGGCCCAGCAGGTCGGTCTCGATGTAGAGGACTGTCGTGTGGTCACTCGACACGGCCTTCGCCCAGTTGGCGCGAAACTCACCGATTCCATTGCAGCGCAGAACATCTGCACCCCAGCTGGCCGCGTTGGCAGCGAGGTCGAAGGGCACGATCTCGCCGTCCAGGCGGCCTGTGCTGGTGTTGCGCATCCGATACGTCGTGCCGAACCGCTGCGAACCCCGTGACTCCGAGAGGGCGCCGATCGAGGCGAAGCCGTGGTTCTGCAGGAGCACGATGATCACCTTGACGCCCTCGGAGACGATGGTCGCGATCTCCATGGGCAGCATCTGGTAGCTGCCGTCACCGACGATGGCCACCACCTCGTGATCGTGCCCGAGCGCCATCTTGACCCCGAGCGCGGCGGGGATCTCGTAGCCCATGCAGGAGTAGGCGTACTCAACGTGGTACTGGATCGGGTTCGAGGCGCGCCACAGGCATTGGAGGTCGCCGGGCATCGACCCGGCCGCGTTGATGATGACGTCTTCGGGCTTCATCAGCTCATTCAGAGCCCCGAAGACCTCGGTCTGGGCCGGTAGCGGCTGGTGGTCGCGGTGGTAGCAGGCATCGACCTCCCGTTGCCAGTCAGCGGTGAGTTCGCCTGCGCGGAAGCGGTAGGCCGAATCGGTTCCCCAGCCGTCCAAGGCGGAGGTGAGCGCGACCAGGGCTTCGCGCGCGTCAGCGACGACCATCTCGGCGCCGTGCTTGGCTGCGTCGAAGCCGAGGACGTTGACGTTGACGAACCGCACGTCGGGGTTGGCGAAGACCGTGTGGCTGGCTGTCGTGAAGTCGCTGTAACGGGTCCCGATGCCGATGACGACGTCGGCCTCGCGAGCCAGCGCGTTCGCCGAGGCGGCACCGGTTGAGCCGACCCCACCGACGGCGAGCGGGTGGTCCCAGTTGATGGCGCCCTTGCCGGCGTGGGTGTCGGACACGGGTATGCCGGTGGCGCTAGCGAACGCGCGCAGCTGCTCGCTGGCTCCGGAGTAGACCACCCCACCGCCGGCCACGACGAGCGGCGCCTTGGCGGACCGGATTCGGTGGACGGCGCGGGCCAGGGCCGCGGGCTCGGGCACCGGCCGGCCGACGTGCCAGATCCGGCGCGCGAAGAACGCGACCGGCCAGTCGTGGGCCTCAGCCTGCACATCCTGAGGCAGGCAGACAGTGACCGCGCCGGTGTCGGCCGGGTCGGTGAGTACCCGCATCGCGTTCATGAGCGAGGGGATGAGCTGCTCGGGTCGGTTGACCCGGTCGAAGAACCGGGACACCGGCCGGAAGGCGTCGTTGACCGACACGTCCAGGCTGCCCGGGTTCTCCAGCTGCTGGAGCACCGGGTCTGGGATACGAGTCGCAAACTGGTCCGACGGCAGCAGCAGGACAGGGATCCGGTTGGTCGTCGCCAGCGCGGCCCCGGTGACCATGTTGGTCGCGCCCGGACCGATCGAGGTCGTCACCGCCATCACCTGCAGCCGGTTGCGCGCCCGCGCGAACGCGGTCGCCGTGTGGACAGCGCCCTGCTCGTTGCGGGCCAGGTAGTAGGGCAGGTGCGCTACGCCCAACGGGTCGTCATGACCGGCGTCCTCGAACGCCACCTGGTCCTGGAGCAGGGCCTGCCCGACGCCAGCGACGTTGCCATGCCCGAAGATGCCGAACATCCCGGTGACGAGGCGCTGCTCGACCCCGTCCCGTTCGGAGAACTGCCGGGCGAGGAAGCCGACGAGCGCCTGGGCGACAGTGAGCCGGACCGTTGCGGGCATGGCGAATCCTTCGGGAGACGAGGTGGACCGGTCAGGGGGCGGGCACGATGACGTCCCGGACGATCTGGTCGAGCTCCTCGTCGGCGGTGAGGAACTGGCGCAGCGTTTTGCGGGTTGCGCCGAAGCCGTCGAACTCGGCGGGCGTCATGCCATCGACGTCGTAGGCCCTGC
>JBDTBX010000037.1:0-3372 GCA_039923915.1 Nostocoides sp.
GGTCCGCGGCGCCCACGACCACGTCGGCCGAGATGGACTGGCAGTCGCCACCATCGGCGGCGTACTCCACGCCCGTCACGCGGGGACGGCCACCGCGGGAGGTGTCACCGACGAGGATCCGGGTGACCACAGAACCGGTATGCAGCCGCGCCCCGTGCCGTTTGGCCAGCGCGGCGATCACCCGGATGAGCTCGGTGAACCCGCCCTGCGGGTACAGCACCTTGTCGCCCAGGTCGAGCCGGCTCATCAGGTGGTAGAGGCTCGGCGCCCGGCTCGGTGACGACCCGAGGAACACCGCGGGGTAGCCCAGCACCTGGCGGAGCCGGTTGTCGGAGAACTGCGCCGCCACGTGGCTGCCGAGGGACCGGGTCAGGAGCCGGCTCAGCTTCGGCGTCCGGCGTACCACGTCGCCGCGCAGGAACGAGGACGAGGAGTCGAAGTTGCTGTAGAGGAAGCGGCGCAGGGCGATGTCGTACGTCTCCTGCGCGGAGCTGAGATAGGCGTCGAGACGGTCCCCGGCCCCCGGCTCCACCGACTCGAACAGCGCCCGGTTGTGGGCGCGGTCCGGACGGAGGTCGAGCGGCTCGGGGTGGCCCTCGAAGAAGACTCGGTAGCTGGGGTCGAGCACGGTCAGGTCGAGCTCCGTGTCGACGGAGGTGCCGAGCAGTGAGAAGAAGTGCTCGAACACCTCGGGCATGAGGTACCACGAGGCGCCGGTATCGAAGCGGAAGCCATCCCGCTCGATGCTGCCGACGCGTCCGCCGAGCTCATCGTTCTTCTCCAGCAGGTCGACGCTGTGGCCACGTGAGGCGAGCAGCGCGGCGGTGGCGAGCCCGGCGATCCCGCCGCCGATGACCACGACGCGTCTGGAGCCGGGTCCCGCCGCGATGGATCGCCCGGTCGACCGGCGCGTCAGCCGGGCGGACAGCAGGGAGCTCACGAGCGGCGCTTGTAGAGCGCACCAGCCACGAGCCGGATCTTCACCGGGTCGGGGACCCGGACGCGGGTACGGCGGATCTGCGCTGCCGGGGTGGCCCGAAGCCGGGCGGCGAGGTCGGCGAACGTCGCGTGCGCGACCCGGACGGCGCGGCGACTGCTCGCCGGAAGCGCGGGGATGACGGCGGCAGCCGCATCGAGGTCGGCCGCGATGTCATCGAGGATCCGGTCCCGGTCGGCGTCGCAGAACCGCTCGACGTCCAGACCGGGGAAGTAGCGACGGCCCAGGGTGTCGTGGTCCTCGGCGAGGTCACGGAGGAAGTTGAGCTTCTGGAAGGCCGCGCCCAGCCGTCGCGCGCCCGGCGTGAGCCCCTCGTAGTCCCCGGACCTGTCAACAGCCCGGTCTCCGGCGAGGAAGACACGCAGACACATGAGACCCACCACCTCCGCGGACCCGTAGACGTAGCGGTCGAAGGTCTCGCGGGTGTGGCCTGTCGTCTCGAGATCCATCTCCATCGACGCGAAGAACGGGTCGATGAGCTCCTCCCCGATCCCGCAGCGGACCGCCGTCCGTGCGAAGGCATGGACGACGAGGTTGCCGCTGTAGCCGTTGCGCAGGGCGTGCCGCACGTCGTCGTGAAGCCAGGCCAGCATCCTGGCCCGCGGCTCACGACCGAGGCCGGGGTCGGGGTTGTCGACGATCTCGTCGGCGACGCGCACCAGGGCGTAGACGTTGCGCACCTCGGTCCGAACGGGCTCGGCGAGCAGCCGCGACGCAAGTCCGAATGAGCTGGAGAACGCGCGGATGACCGCAGCAGCACTGCCTTCCGAGACGGAGTCATAGAGGCTCCGAGAGGGTCGTCGGCTGAGCAGGTAGGGGCTCATGCCGCGACCTCGTTGCCGTCGGTGAGCGCCGCGGGGCGCGTCGACACGGCGGCAAGCAGGTCGGCGGAGAGGCCCAGCTCGTCGATGACCGTCCGGGCGGTGACGTGGTGGGCGGCGGCGAGCTCCTCGACGAATCGGCGCGACCCCGAGGTCGTGAGCAGCTGCCGGGCTTCGGCCAGCTCGTCGTCGGTGAGGTCGCGTCCGACGTACGGCCGGATCCGTTCCCACTCGGTGGTGGATCGTGCGTGGGCCAGGAGCGGGGTCTGCTTGCCGGCGCGCAGATCGCTCGTCGCGCTCTTGCCGGTCCGGGCCGGGTCGCCGAAAACGCCAAGGAGGTCATCCACCAGCTGGAACGCGATCCCCAGCACTCGCCCGGCCTCGCCGAGGCGATCCACCGTCCTGTTGTCGGCACCGGCGAGCACCGCCCCGGCCTGCAGGGGAAGGGCGAAGGAGTAGGCGCTCGTCTTCTTCTCCTCCATCGCCAGGCTCTCGGGGACCGACGCGGCGCCGATGCTGAGCGACAGCCGTACGTCGGCGAACTCCCCCGCCGCCGTGGTGTGCACAGCGGCGTCGAAGAGGTCGAGGAGCCGGTGCGTGACGTCGGGCGAGGCGCCACAGGTGGCCACCGCACGGATCGCCGCGACCAGAGCGAGGTCTCCGGCCAGGATGCCGGCCGTGCGACCCAGGGCGGCCGCCTCGTCGGGTGTGGCCCCGGCGGTGACGGCGTACGCGCCAAAGGTGCCGCTGACGTTGGGTCGGCCGCGACGCACGTCGTCGCCGTCGATGACGTCGTCGTGGATGACCAGGGCGGTGTGGAGCAGCTCGACCGCCGCCCCCGTCATGGCTGCCGCGGCGGAGCAGGTCCCTCCGAGGGCGTCGTGAGTCGCCATGACAAGCGCCGGCCGGAACCGTTTGCCGCCCTCGGTGGCCGACGTCAGGGCATCCCAGAGGCGCGCGTGGTCCGGGTCGGTCGCCGCCGCGCGAGCGCGGCCCTGCTCGAGCAGTCGCTGCAGGGCCTGGTCGGTGGTGGGTGAGCTCACTGGTACTCCCGCCTCGTGACGCGTGATCGCAAACCTAAGCAACACGGCGAGGAAAATCTAGTCATCCTGGGGGGCTGGGCGCCATGACACCGTTTGGGCGAGCCAACGACCCCGCTCAAGAGCCGAGAGCCACCTTTCGCCGGACTGGGCGAAGCGGAGCAGCGTGAGACCGAGGTTCCACCTCAGCAGACCGGCGAGACGCTCCGAAGTCACACCGGTCGCCATCGGCGTGCTGCCGTTCATGTCAATGACTTCTCCTGCTCGATGCCTTGCTGTGAGGCAGGGCGGCGCGCGGCCTCTTGACCACGCGCTTGGCGGGCCTGAGACCGGACGCCGCGCGGAAATATTGATCCCTTGTCGGACTTGACGGAGTCTTCTACACTCGACTGACATTAGACAAACACTAGACAAACGTTTAGCGACCGGAAGGTGCTGGGCATGTCACTGGGCTCGGGAGAGACGCTGCGAAGAACGATGTTGGACGACGGCATGCTCGGCCAGCGCCTGGCGG
>JBDTBX010000038.1:0-5890 GCA_039923915.1 Nostocoides sp.
GTGCTCGGGGCATCCAGATCCAGCAGGTTGGCCAGCAGGACGACGACCGATCCGGTGCCGAAGCGGCGCAGCAGGGCCGACATGGCGACGAGCAGCGGAGCGGTGCACAGGACCTGCTGGGCTGCCAGGGCCAGGGTGTGGGTCGCCACATCGAGCCGCTGGCCTCGTTCCCAGGCATGGCCGGGAAGCGACTGTTGCCAGCGGGTCGCCAGGGCCCCCAGGCGCGCGGCCACGTTGCTGGCCCGGTCCGCACCGCCACCCGTCATGCGCCTGATCCTCGCACCCCCATCAGGGAACCCACCGACCCATTGGATGTGAACTCGCCGGCACTACCGGGGCGGGTCGGCATCCGACGGTGCACGACGCCCGGCAGACGAGACGGTCGTTATCCTTGGGCCCGATACATCCAGCACTCAGGAGACCACCCGTGGCCATGCGCATGTCGACCCTGTTCCTTCGCACCCTTCGCGAGGACCCGGCGGACGCGGAGGTGCCGAGCCACCGGTTGCTTGTGCGGGCCGGCTACATCCGACGGGTGAGTCCCGGCATCTACACCTGGCTGCCGCTCGGCCTGAAGGTGCTCCGGCGCGTGGAGTCCATCGTCCGCGAGGAGATGGACGCCATGGGCTCACAGGAGCTGCTCTTCCCCGCGCTGCTGCCCAAGGAGCCGTTCGAGGCGAGCGGCCGGTGGGCCGAGTACGGACCCAACATCTTCCGGCTCAAGGACCGCAAGGATGCGGACTACCTCCTGGGGCCGACCCACGAGGAGCTGTTCACCCTCACCGTCAAGGACCTGTACTCGTCCTACAAGGACCTGCCGCTGTCGATCTACCAGATCCAGACCAAGTACCGCGACGAGGCCCGACCCCGCGCTGGGATCCTGCGCGGCCGCGAGTTCGTCATGAAGGACTCCTACTCCTTCGACATCGACGAGGCCGGACTCGACAAGTCCTACCAGCTGCACCGCGACGCCTACATCAAGATCTTCGACCGGCTCGGCTTCCACTACGTCATCGTCAATGCGATGGCCGGCGCGATGGGCGGAAGCAGGTCCGAGGAGTTCCTCGCGACGGCCGAGAACGGCGAGGACACCTACGTCCGATGCCCCAACTGCGGGTATGCCGCGAACGTCGAGGCAGTCCGGGTGCCGGTCCCTGACGCGATCCCGTATGCCGGTCTGCCGGCTGCCCATGCCGAGGACACGCCCGACACTCCGACGATCGGCACCCTCGTGGCACACCTGAACTCGGTGTTCCCGCGGACCGACGGCCGCGACTGGGCCGCTTCCGACACGCTGAAGAACGTCATCGTCATGCTCAAACACCCCGACGGCACCCGCGAGCCGCTCGCCATCGGCCTGCCCGGCGACCGTGAGGTCGACGAGAAGCGCCTGGGCGCCCAGGTCGACCCGGCCGCGGTCGAGGCGTTCGGTGAGGTGGACTTCGCGGGGAATGCCGCGCTCGTCAAGGGCTACATCGGGCCGGGGGCGTTGGGAGAGAACGGATCCAGCGGGATGCGCTACCTCCTGGATCCTCGGGTCGTGTCGGGCACCTCGTGGGTGACTGGCGCCGACAGCCCGGGCCAGCACGTCATCGACCTCGTCGCCGGCCGCGACTTCGAGGGCGACGGGATCATCGAGGCTGCCGAGGTGCGCGCGGGTGACGACTGCCCGTCGTGCGGCCACGGTCTGGAGATGGCGCGGGGCATCGAGATGGGCCACATCTTCCAACTCGGCCGCAAGTACGCCGAAGCGCTCGACCTCAGGGTGCTGGACTCGAACGGCAAGCTGACGACGGTGATCATGGGGTCCTACGGCGTCGGGGTCTCCCGCGCCGTGGCCTGCATCGCTGAGGGCAACCACGACGAGTTCGGCCTCGTCTGGCCGCGCAACATCTCCCCGGCCGACGTGCACATCGTCGCCACCGGCAAGGACCCGGCCGTCTTCGAGGCCGGCGAGATGCTCACTCGCGAGCTCGAATCCGGGGGCGCCACAGTCCTCTTCGACGACCGATGGGGCGTCAGCCCGGGCGTGAAGTTCAAGGACTCCGAGCTGATCGGCGTGCCGACGATCATCGTCATCGGTCGCGGCCTCGCCGACGGCAAGATCGAGATCAAGGACCGGCGGTCGGGGCAGCGGCGCGAGATCGAGCACGCCGACGCTGTGGTCGAGATCCTCGCCGAGATCGGGCTGTCGACATCGTGACCCAGCCGGTCGATGCCGTCATCTTCGACTGGGGCGGCACGCTGACGCCGTGGCACGCGGTTGACCTGCCCGAGCAGTGGCGGGTCTACGCCCGCGAGATCCACGGAGTCGCGCTCGACTCACCCGATGTCCCAACGGCCGACATCGAGCGGGCGCGCGACCTGGCCGCGAGGCTGCACCGCGCCGAGGAGACAGCTTGGTCTCGCGGCCGTGACTCACATGCCAGCGCGAACATCATCGACATCCTCGCCGAAGCCGGGCTCGACGCGACGCACGACCGCGCACACCTGGCTCTCGCGGCATACGAGCGGTTCTGGGAGCCGCACACCTGGACCGACCCACAGGTGAGGCCGCTCTGGGAAGGCTTGCACAACAGGGGGATACGCGTCGGCGTGCTCTCCAACACGATCTGGACCCGGGCCTATCACCGCGGGCTCTTCGAGCGCGACGGTGTCCTTGACCTCCTCGATGCAGACGTCTACTCGAGCGAGATCGACCACGTCAAGCCGCATCCGGCCGCGTTCCGGGCCGCCTGCGCCGCTGTCGACGTCGAGCCGACGCGTGCCGTCTATGTCGGCGACCGCATCTTCGAGGACGTCCACGGACCCCAGCAGATCGGCATGCGGACCATCTGGATCCCGCACTCGGACCTGCCGACCAACCAGGTGGTCGCCGTCGACGCGGTCCCCGACGCACGCGCCCACGAGCTCCTCGACATCCTGGGCATCATCGACGCCTGGCGGGACGGCGGCGACGACAGTGGCGCCACCAACGCCGAGGACTGAGTGGACCTCACCGCGAGCACCGTCGCCCTGATGGGGGCGGCCGGCTTCCTCGCCGGCTGGGTCGATGCGGTCGTCGGCGGCGGAGGGCTGATCCAGCTGCCGGCTCTGCTGCTCGGCGTGCCCGGTGCCACTCCGGCGCAACTGCTCGCGACCAACAAGCTCGGGTCGATCTGCGGGACGACGGCATCGTCGGTCACCTACTACCGGCGGGTGCGACCCGATCTGCGCACGGCGATCCCGATGGCCGTGGTCGCGTTTCTGGGGGCCGTCATCGGCGCGGTCATCGGCTTGCACATCCCCAAGAGCGCCTTCAACCCGATCATCTTCGTCCTGCTCATCGTCGTCGGCGCCTACACGCTGCTCAAGCCCCGGCTCGGCGGCGAGACGGCGCTGCGGTTCGCGGGTCACCGGCACACCGCACTGGCCATGGTCGTCGGCTTCAAGATCGGCGTCTATGACGGGGCGCTCGGGCCGGGCACGGGCAGCTTCCTCGTGTTCGCCCTCGTCGGGCTGATGGGCTATGCGTTCCTCGAGGCGAGCGCCAAGGCCAAGATCGCCAACGCGGCGACCAACCTCGGCGCCCTCGTCGTGTTCCTCCCCGGCGGTCACGTCATGTGGCCCGTCGCCCTCGTCCTGGCTGTCACCAACCCGCTCGGCGGCTATCTCGGCGCCAGGACCGCCGTGAAGCTGGGGTCGGGCTTCGTGCGTGGCGTCTTCATCGCCGTGGTGTGCGCGTTCGTCGTCCGGATCGGCGGGCAGTTGCTCCACTGGTGGTGAGTGCGCAGCGGCGGCATACGTCCGTCACAGACTCCGCACAGGTGCGAACCGCACCATCGTTGGCGTGTCAATGACTGCTCGCCGAGTGCCCGCGTGGTGGCGCGATGCCTCCGTTGCGGCCTTCTGGGCGGTCCTGCTCGTCGTGACCGCGCTGTGGGTTGCCGGTGGCGGCATCCACGACCTGGGCACCCTCTCCGGCTTCCTGGACTCGACCGGGCGGATCACCGGCCTCATCGCCTCGGCGCTCCTGCTCATCCAGGTGTTCCTGATGGCACGGATCCCGTGGTTCGAGCAGTCCTGGGGCCAGGACCAGCTGGCCCGGACGCACCGGATCGTCGGCTTCACCTCGTTCAACCTGCTCTGGGCCCACATCGTGCTGATCACCCTGGGATACGCCTCGGGCAGTCCACAGGGTCTGTGGGGGACCGTCGTCGACTTCACCGTCAACTACCCCGGCATGTTGCTGGCGATCGCGGGAACGGTCGCGCTCTGCCTGGTCGTCGTCACGTCGGTCAGGGTCGCGCGGCAACGGCTGCGCTACGAGTCCTGGCACCTCATCCACCTCTACGGCTACCTCGGCGCCGGTCTCGCCCTCCCGCACCAGCTCTGGACGGGGACCGACTTCATCGGGAACCGCAGCGCCACGGTTTTCTGGTGGGCGTTGTATGCCGCGTGTCTGGCTGCGGTCCTCGTCTTCCGGATCGCCCTCCCGCTGGGTCGGATGTCGCGCCACCGGCTGCGCGTCATCGATGTCCGGGACGAGGCGCCGGGCGTCACGACGGTGACGGTGGGCGGACCGCGGCTGGCCGGCCTGCCGGCATACGGCGGGCAGTTCTTCCAGTGGCGTTTCCTCGACGGCCCCGGCTGGAGCCGGGCGAACCCCTACTCGCTGTCGGCAGCCCCCGACGGCCGGACCCTGAGGTTCACCGCTGCCCACTCCGGTGACGGCAGCAGCCGCCTGGCCGAGCTCCGGCCCGGCACAACCGTTCTCGTCGAGGGGCCGTACGGCCGGATGCACGCCGGAACCCGAACTCGTCGCAAAGTGCTGCTCATGGGGGCCGGCATCGGCATCACCCCCATGCGAGCCCTGCTCGAGGACCTGCCCCAGTCGCCTGGCGACGTCCTGATCGTCCATCGGGTGGGGACCCGCGAGGACCTCGTGCTCGATCGCGAGATCGACGCCCTCGCCCGGGCCCGGGGTGCGCGCTACGTCCTCGTCGAGGGCCACCGTGCGTCGGGCCGCCGCTCGTGGCTGCCGGCGTCGGCTGCCCACCTCAGCGACGTCGACGCCCTGCGCCAGCTGTGTCCGGACGTCGCCGAGCGCGATCTCTATCTCTGCGGTGCCCCGGCCTGGATGGACTCCGTGCGCCAGGCCGCCCGGGAAGCCGGCGTCCCGGCCGCCAACCTCCACCTCGAACGCTTCACCTACTAGGAAGGAGAGCCACCGTGCGCCGCATCACCCTCTGGACGCTGTCGACGATCACCGTGGTCGTGCTGCTGTTCAGCTATCGCACGTCCACGTCGAGTCGGACGGCCGCTTCGGTCGTCGCCGCTGGCACGACGATCGGTGGGGGCGACCTCGCAGCGAACGGGTCCACCACACCGAGCGACAGCGGCAGCACGTCGACCGACCCCACCCCCGCCGCGTCACCGACGCCTTCGGCGTCGACCCGCTCCTCGACGGCCGGCTCCCTGACCGCCGCCAAGACGTACACCGGCACGGCGATCGACACCCAATTCGGGCCGGTCCAGGTCCAGATCACCGTCGTCGCCGGCAAGGTCACCAGGTCGGTCGTGACCCAGGTTCCGTGGAACGACCCGCGCGACCAGGAGATCAACTCCCAGGCTGTGCCGATTCTCAACCAAGAGGTGGTCCGAGCCCAGAACGCGAGCATCGACATGGTGAGCGGGGCGACCTACACCTCGGACGGCTACGTCCAGTCGCTCCAGTCCGCCCTCGACCAGGCCAAGATCTGAACGCGGCAGCGGCTCCGGCCGGCGGGCGCGCGACGTACGGCACCCGCGCCTTCGTCGAGCAGGTCATGGGTATGCCGGTGAGCATCCACGTGCGCGCAGTCGACCCTCACCGGGCTGACATCGCTGCATCCGTCGGCAACGCCTACGC
>JBDTBX010000039.1:0-4102 GCA_039923915.1 Nostocoides sp.
CCGGGGCGTAACCCGGCGCTGAGGCGACCCGATCCTTGGACAGGTCGACGAACACCGCGTCCTCGGTGACCTTGGTGACGGCGTCCACCGGGATCATGGTCTTGCTCTGGCCGAAGCCGAGGATGCCCCCGTGTTCGACGAGCAGGAAGCGGACCTTGGACTCTGGGCCGTCGATGAGCAGATCGTCGATCGTGCCGATACCGGCACCGTCTGCGTCTTTGACCTCCCGACCGCGCACATCGTTGGCTGATCCGTCTACGGTCTGACCCCGGTCGCCGAGTGCGTACAGGGTGGTGTCGTCGTTGCTGGTCATCTGGGATCTTCTCCTGGCTGGTGGGTAAGAACGGGTCGGTTCACGAACTGTCGGCCGTAGGTGCGCCGACTGACGGGTTGCCGGGTCAGGTCGTCACCCCCGCGGCAAGGCCGCCAGGAGCTCACGGGCGCGGGCCGCGTGCGTGTGCGCCACGAGCACTTCGTACTTGGTGGCCACGACCTGGCTGACCGAGGCGAAGTCGCGGTTGCCGTGCCGGGTCACAGCGGCGTAGCCGAGCTGGCTCCACACCAGCCCGAAGACGGCCCCCAACACCGGAGTCGCGATCAACACGCCGAGCTGGTTTCCCTGAACGAACAGGCTGAAAACGACTCCGACGAACAGGCCGATCCAGAGCCCCGACAAGGCCCCTGCAGCCGCGATCTTGCCTCGGGTCAACCGCCCGGTGACGCGCTCGACGGAACGGAGCTCGGTGCCCACGATCTCCAGGTTCTGCACGGGAAAACCCTGGTCGGCCAAGTACCCGACCGCGTGCTGGGCCATCACGTAACGCTCGAACACACCCAGCGACATCGGGTACTCCAGTTCCATGCTGGCTGGTGCGATCATCTGGCTTCTACTCATACGAAAGTCCTCTTCGGTATCAGTTCATGTAACGAGGCCCGTCAGGAGCCTCGTGAGGTGGTGGTCATCCAGGTCATGGACCGCGCTCGTGACGAAGCGGTGGGACCACAGGAGGAGGCTTCCGATGACGACGTGCGCGATGGTCATCGCCAGCCCGCAGGTCGGTGAGCACGGCGCCGATCATTAGGCGCGGGTTCGGTCTCGACTCCACCGAACTGGTAGGTGTCAGGGCCCGGTTGACGGTGGATGCGGTCATGGTGGGGGCCTCTCATCGGGCAGGAGCATCAGGCATCTGAGGCGAAGGGCCCGGGTCGGGTGGTCCGTCACCGGACCGAACGCCGCTGGGGCAGATCACCGTGGGCTCGCGTGTCGCCGCATCGTCACGTCAGCGCGGTGGAACGCGACCGCAGGAGGGTTGGCGCCGAATGTGCCTGGTGGTGAGCGGACGCTCGTCGCGGCGACCGTTGGGCAGACCGCGAGATCCAGGATGGCTACAAGAGAGCCATTCATCAGCGTACGCGCGCAGCAGGGGAAAACCCAGAGCAGGCGACACCCAGCAATTGGCCACGAGAGCCGGGTTACGGCGCCAAGACGAAAACCTTCGCCCCACCCAGACGCCGCAGCCGCGGCATGCGCCTCCGGGAGGAGGCGCAGGTGCCTGCGCGCGCCTCATGAAGCGCAGAGCGGTACGACGAGACCCGCTGAAAGTACGGGCAGGCCGTTGTGTATCAGCGTGTTGGCGCACCGCGTGATGGGCAGCCCGCTACCAGCCTGGTCAGCTCAGCTGCGGATCTGGGGCGCGTAGGCCGGTGTGGACGCGTTCGGCCGAGGTGCGGCGCTCCTGCTCGGTACGCGTGGGCAGCAGGTCGATCTGGTGTGCGGCGTGTTCGGGGGTGTAACCGCGGCCGATAAGGACCCCGATCGCTTGGTTGACCCACGACGTTCGCACCAGCTCGTCGCTGTGTTCGGCCACGATCAGGTGTGCGTCGAGGACGAACTCGGCCAGCTCGCGACCGGTCAGCCAGCTGAGGTCAGCGGCGAGGTCGATCAGCGCTCCGGGGTTCCCGGCGTAGAGGATCAGCTCCATGCCCGGCCCGGTGATGGCCTCTGCCTCGCCCGTGGGCGTGTGGGTGTCGGCGCGGTGGTTCCCGGCCGCGTCGAGCGGGACTCGCAAGGAGGTGCGGATGTCGCCGACCTGGGTAGAGTCCTGCAGCGCGGTCAGGTGGATCTGGCGGCCGCCGGTGGTCGCGGTGATGGTCAGGCCGAGGTAGGAATCCACCGCGCCTTGGGCGGCAACGGCAAGCTGTTGAACGGTCTGCGCAAGGTCGGTGTCGGCCCCGTCAAGGGCTTCGGTGAGGGTAGTCAGGTCTGCGGCCAAGGCCGCGCTGAGGTCCACGAAGACGTGGCTCCGAGCAGGCGCCCCGATCGCCGTCCCTTTGACCAATCAGCACGGCCCTCGCAGGTTGCGCGGCCGGCAAACGGCACCAGACCCGTGTCAGGGCTTCAAATCCGGCGGCGCCTACCGTCAGCCTACGCGCCGCACCGCCGCAACCAGCCACGTGGGCTCGACCCAATTTTCAGATGCGGTTTCCACAGCAGTCACCCACCGATCACGAGTTCGTGTGTCGGGCCCTGGCGCGGCGTACCGCTTCGTCGACGATGCGCTGAGCCACGACGGCCAGCTTGGTGTGCTCGGCCTGGCTGATGTGACGCAGCCGGGCGAAGGCCTCCTCGGCGGTCCCCCCGGTGCGCCCGAGCAACAAGCCGATGGCCTGGTCGATGACCGGCCGGGTCGCCAAGGCGGCTTGCAGCTGGACCGCCAGTTTCTGCGCTTGGCTCAGGACCTGCGCGTTGTGCACCGCTACCGCGGCCGGCGCCGCGAACAGTTCACCCAGCTCGGCGGCGTGTTCGTCGAAGACGTCTTTCGCCCGGGCGTAGACGTTGATGGCGCCGACGACCTGACCGGGCAGCAGCAACGGCAGCGACAACACGCTGTGCACGCCGAGGCGTCCCACCCGTGGCCCGAACCGCGGCCAGAGCGCTTCCCCGCCGAGTGAACCACTTCGCACGGTGCGCTGCTCGAGGGCGGCGGTGATGCAGGGGCCCTCGTCGAGCACGTCGTACTGGATCGCGTCGATCTCTTTGACGAACGGGGCGCTGGCCGCCAACGCCGCGACCCGGTTACCGGGAAGGTCCATGCGCAACAGGGTGACCCCTGCCCCGTCAGCGCCGGGGATGGCTCGCACGGCCGAGTTCGCGACCCGGTTCAGCAGCTCGTCCAACCCGATGGTGTCGGTCACCAGACCGGCCAGGGCGGCCAGACCCGTCTGTAGATCGGCCTCGTCCAGCACGGCCTGGGCCGGGGTCAGCGGGACCAGCATTTCGTTGAGGTCCGCACCTGTTTCACTCACGACCGGGTCCTTCCACGGGTCACTGTCGACCTAACCTCAATGATGCCACCGAGAACCTCCCCCAAGCGAACTCGGTCGCCGTCGACGTCCGGACCCGGTGTCGACCGGGCCGGGCCTGTCTCGCGGTCGTGAATGGGGCTGGCACCATGTGCGCGCCCGGGCGGCAGGGGGTTCGCGGCCGACAGCGATCACGTGGTGCGAGTGGTCTGTCGAGGCTGACTCAGCGGATATGGACGATCAATCTCGTTCTGAGCCCCTCGAAGCGAGAGGCAGCAATCATCTCCACGACGTCGGACTCGCCGCCAGAATGGCTCGCTGACGCAGTGGCCGCCGTGGGGCACTGGTCCTCTCGACTGCTTGCCATTCCCTTCCGGGTCGGGAAGCGGCGGTGGCCCGGGCGGGGTGTCAAACGGCCAACGGCGCGTCGGGTCGCGCGGCAGTCATCGCCGCTCCGGCCGAGTGGTGAGCGTCTCGGGGAGACTGGAGGCGTGACAGGGTCACCCGGCCGGTGTAGCGTCGAAAGTGCTAAGAGCTAGCCGATCCCGGGCCGAGGAGCCGCTGCCGACAGGCCGCCCCTCGTGAGCGTTTCCGCCCCTGGCCGGGAGACCTGAACGATCCTGACCTGGCCTGCCGCTAACGCGGACCTCGTTGAACGTGGTGCGCACCATGCGTCCGCCAGTGACACAACGGTGCGTCATCGCCAAACGACGGGGACTGCAGGGCGAGCTTCGAGGCACCACATGGCAACCTCCACCCAACCGGCGCCGTCGGCGGGCACCATCCGCCGCCACGTCGT
>JBDTBX010000040.1:0-5394 GCA_039923915.1 Nostocoides sp.
GTGCCGGCCCGCAGGCTGTCGACGACCCCCACGGTGGGGAACCAGGCGGCGCCGACGATGACGTCCTTGTCGAGGAACGGCACCTTCTCGGCGACGAAGTCCGGGGTCACGATCTCGGCCGGGATCCCCCACGCCTTGGCGCTGCTCATCCGCCGCCGCAACTCCTCCATCCGCGCCTGCGTCCGCGCCACCTCGAAGCCGCCGGACTCGGTGAAGACCCCGAGCTCCTTGTACTGGCGCACCGAGTCCTGGGTGATGTCGGTGAACTCGCGGTTGTGGTCGACCGGGAAGATGAAGTTGCTCGCGTGCCCGGTCGATCCGCCCGGGTTGGGCAGCGGTCCCTTGTCCAGCTGGACGATGTCGGTCCAACCGAGCTCGGCCAGGTGGAAGGCGAGGGAGTTGCCGACGATGCCGGCGCCGATGACGACGACCTTGGCGGCGGCGGGGAGTTCGGCCACAGAGTTCTCCTTGAGTTGCGTATGAAGCAACGCGATGCGTAATGTGCAACGCTCACGAGGTAAGCATTGACCGAGCCCGTATGCCGTGTCAACCAGCCGACCGGCATACGGGCTCGTGCCTCAGCTCACTTGAGCCAGGCGGCGATCTTGTCGGGGTTCGCGTCGGCCCACTTCTTGGCGGCGTCTTCGGGCTTCATGTTGTCGGCCGAGATGTACTTCGCGACCAGGTTCTGGTCGTCGTTGGTCCAGCTGAACTTCTTGACCAGGCCGACCGCCGGGGAGCCCGAGCTGTCGAACTTGGTCGAGATGAGCTTGTTCAGCTTGTACTCCGGGTAGTCGCAGGCGACCTTCTTGACGTCAGCGTCGCAGCCGTCGGTGAACTTCGGCAGGGCGACCTTCTTGAGCGGCACCTCGGACAGGAACCACTGGGGCTCGTAGAAGTAGCCGATGACCCACGTCTTGTTCTTCTCGGCCTGCCGGAAGGCGGTGATCAGGGCCGCCTCGGACCCGGCGTACACGACCTTGTAGTTGAGCTTGAGGTTGGTGATGAGCGCCTCGTCGTTGGTGACGAAGGAAGGGTCGCCGTCGAGCAGCTGACCCTTGCCTCCGGACTCCGAGGTCTTGAAGTTGGCCGCGTACTTGTTCAGGTTGCTCCAGTCCAGGATGTCCGGGTGCGCGGTCGCGAGCCACGGCGGGACGTACCAGCCGATGTAGCCGATGTTGCCCGTCTGGCCGACGTCGAGGACCGTCTTGGCCTGGGTGATGTACTTCGTCACGAGGTCGGCGTGGCCCCAGTTCTCCAGGACCGTGTCGATCGTCCCGTCGTTCATGCCCTGCCAGGAGATCTCCTCCTTGAGGTCCTTGTAGCTGACGTTGCAGCCGAGCTTGGTCTTGGCGACGTAGCCGACGACGTAGGCATCGGCCTCGTAGCCGACCCAGGGATTGACGGCGATGTTGAAGTTGCCACACTTGGCCGCGCTCCCCGAGGAACTGCCGCTCCCGGAGGAACCGGAGTTGATCGTCTGGCCACTACAGGCCGACAGCGTGACACCGACGACGGCGGCGGCTGCCAGGAGCGAGAGGCGTCGCCCTCGAATTCCGTGCATTGGGTTCTCCTTCTTCTGCGGCCTGAGTGACCGATTTCTTTGGTTGACAAGGCTTTCGGCGGGTGACTGCTCTCGTTGTGGGCGGCGGTCACTCCTGTCTCGCGGCGGCATACCGCATGATCCGGTCGAGCATGATCCCCATGGCGGTGATGGCGATCCCCGCCGCGAGACCCTTCCCGAACAGGTCACGCTGGGACAGTCCCGCGACGACGAAGTAGCCCAGACTGCCCGCACCGACGAGCCCGCCGATGACGACCATCGACAGGACGTAGAGCAGGCCCTGGTTGGTCGCGAGGATGAGCCCGGACCGGGCCATCGGCAGCTGGACCTTGGTGATCGTCTGCCACGTCGTGGTCCCGACCGCACGAGTCGCCTCCAGCGTCGTCTCTGACACGCCCCGTATGCCGTCCGCGACGAGTTTGGTGGCGACGGGAAAGGCATAGGCGACGGCGGCGACGATGGCGGTGAACCGGGTCGAGGAGAACAGAGCCAGAGCCGGCACCAGGTAGACGAACGACGGGATGGTCTGGAAGGCGTCGAGGACGGGCCGGACGCCGATGTCGGCGCGGTGGCTGCGGCCCATCCAGACCCCGAGGACAATGGCGATCGCCATGACGAGCACCGTCGCCACGAGGGTCATGGTGAGGGTCTGCATGGCGTCGTTCCACAGGCCGCAGGCGAAGATGACGCCCTCGCAGACCACGGTGTACAGGGCGGCCCTGCGGCCGCCGAGGGTTGCAGCGATCGCGAGCAGCACGCTCGCCATGAGCCACCACGGGGTGTTGGCGAGGAGTGACTGCAGAGGGTTGAGCAGACCGTAGGTGACGATGTTCTTCAGGGCGTTGGTGACGACGTCGAAGGTGTTGACGAACCAGTCGGTGAAGGTGTTGACCGCGGACGCGACATTCGATCCGTGCATGAACGACTCGGGCCACTGCGCTGCCCAGAGGTAGGTGTGCGAGGCCCACAGGCAGTAGAGGACGACCACCGCGCCACCGCCGAGGATCGCCGTGCGGAGCCAGACCGGTCCGCGACGCCGGGTGGCGGCTGTGCGTCCTGAGCGCTCGCTGGCCGCGGTCGTCGTGCGGTCGAGCATGATCGCGGCGAGCACGATTCCGAGACCGCCGACGAACGCCTGGCCGACGTTGAGCGCGTTGAGCGCCTGCAGGACGTCCTGGCCGAGGCCTGGGCCGTTGACGAGGGCGGTGACGGTCGCCATGGCGAGCGCGGCCAGGGTGGCCTGGTTGAGGCCCACGACGATGGTGCGCCGGGCCATCGGCAGCTGGACCTTGCGCAGCAGCTGGCCCCGGGTCAGGCCTAGCGACCTTGCCGCCTCGACCGTGGTTTCTTCGACGCCGCGGATCGCGTGCTCGGTGATCCGGGCGAGCGGTGGCATCGCATAGATGAAGGTCGTCACGATCGCCGCGGCGGAGCCGATGCCCCAGAACAGCGCGAGTGGCGCGAGGTAGGCGAACGACGGCATGGTCTGCATGACGTCCAGGACCGGGGTGAAGACGGCACTCACGCGCCTCGACCTGGCCATCGCGATGCCGAGTGGCATGCCGATCACCGTACAGACGGCGACGGCGAGTGCGGTGACGATGATCAGGTCGATGGCGTCCTGCCAGATCCCGAGGAAACCGAAGACGACGAGCACGACCGCCACGAGCACGGACGCCTTCCAACCGGCCACGGCATACGTGATCCACGCCGCCAACACGATGACTCCGAGGAAGCCGATCTCCGGCGTCGGCCGATCACCCGGCGCCGTCGAAAAGAGGTGCTGGAGCTGAGTCACCGCCCAGTTGATGGCGTCGGACAGGTTGCCGATGACGCCATGGAAGAACCAGTTCCCGGCCCGGAGGTTCTCGACCTTGTTGCGCAGCGTGACGAGCAGGTCCTGGCTGTGGGTCGTCTCGGCGCCGCCCATGGCGAGGGTCGCCTTGCCCCGCAGGATCAGCCAGCCGACCACCCAGATGGCCAGGATGATCCCGAGCTTCTGGGGGATCCGCCGGTTCGTGACGAGGACGAGCGGCTGTTCCTCCTCGATCCGCGCTGGCGCCCTGGACGGGGCCGTGGCGGTCCTCATGCCGCGCCCTCTTCCGCGACGACGACGCGCAGGATGTCCTGCTGGTCGACGACGCCGATGACCCTGTCACCGTCGGTGACCCGGACCGGTCCACCGGCGGCGATCACCTCGTGGGCCGCGTCCTTGATGATCCGGTCGCAAGGCAGGGGTGCGTGGTCGGTGACCCGGTCCGCGGGCGTCTCGGCGCGGCATACCCACTTGAGCGTGAGGACGTGCGACTTGGGCACCTCGCTGACGAAGTTCGCGACGTACTCGTCGGCCGGGGCGCCGACCACCTCGTCCGGTCGGCCGATCTGGACGATCTCCCCGTCGCGCATGATGAGGATCCGGTCGCCGAGCTTGAGGGCCTCCTGGAGGTCGTGGGTGATGAAGACCATCGTCTTGCCGACCTCGTGGTGCAGCCGGACGACCTCGTTCTGCATGTCCCGACGGATGAGCGGGTCGAGGGCGGAGAACGGCTCGTCGAACATCAGGATCGCAGGATCACTCGCCAGGGCGCGGGCCAGGCCGACGCGCTGCTGCATGCCGCCGGAGAGCTGGTCGGGGTAGGAGTTCTCGTTGCCGGAGAGGCCGACGAGGTCGACCATGTCCTGGGCCCGGGACCGGCGGGTCGCCTTGTCCTCGCCCCGGACCTCGAGCCCGAAACTGACGTTCTCGATGACCTTGCGGTGGGGGAGCAGGCCGAAGTGCTGGAACACCATCGAGACCTTCTTGCGGCGGATCTCGCGCAGGGCGTTGTCGTCCATCGCGGTGATGTCCTCGCCGTCGAGGATGACGGTGCCACTCGTCGGCTCGATGAGCCGGGTGATGAGTCGGACGAGCGTCGACTTGCCCGAGCCCGACAACCCCATCACGACGAACACCTCCCCCGGAGCGACGTCGAAGCTCACGTCCTTCACCCCGATGACGTGGCCGCTCTTGGCCTGCAGCTCCTTGCGCGAGAGGTCCAGTTCGGGTGTGCCCATGAGTCGCTCGGCCCTGGGTCCGAAGATCTTCCAGAGGTGCTGGACCTGGAGGGCGGGGGAGTCGGTCATGACTGGTGTTCCGATCAGTCCGTATGCCGTGGTGCTGAGGACGCTGCTGCGGATGCTGCTGCGGATGCTGCTGAGGACGGCGGCCACAACGGGCTGCCCTTGCGAAGGTTGAACCAGGGGGCGGCGCTCGGGGCGAGCGGGGTGTTGCCGGCGATCAGGTCGGCGGCCTTCTCGGCGAGCATGACGACCGGCGCGTAGATGTTGCCGTTGGTGACATAGGGCATCGAGCTGGCGTCGACGACCCGGAGGCCGTCGATGCCGTGGACCAGCAAGGTCGTCGGGTCGAGGACGGACTGGTCATCGAGCCCCATCCGGACCGTGCAACTGGGGTGCAGGGCAGTCTCGGCGTCCTTGGCGACCCAGTCGAGGATCTCCTCGTCGGTCTCGACGCTGCGCCCTGGGGATATCTCGCCGGCGTTGAACGGCTCGAAGGCCGGCTGGGTGAGGATGTCGCGCGCCACCCGGATCGCCTCGACCCACTCCCGGCGGTCCTGCTCGGTCGAGAGGTAGTTGAAGCGGAGCGCTGGCTTGGTGTGCGGGTTGGTGTCCTTGATCGTCACGCTGCCGCGGGCGTCGGAGTACATCGGGCCAATGTGGACCTGGTAGCCGTGACCCTGGACCGGGCTGGTCCCGTCGTACCGGATGGCGATGGGCAGGAAGTGGAACATCAGGTTCGGGTAGTCGACGACCTCGTTGCTCCGGGCGAA
>JBDTBX010000041.1:0-5322 GCA_039923915.1 Nostocoides sp.
CCTCACGCTGTCAGGGCGGGATCACCAAGACCGGCAACGGGGGCGCCCGACGACTGCTGGGGCGGGGCGGCCTGTCGTGGCCAACACCGGTCGCACGCGAGCTTGCCGGCTGGTGCGGGTGAGGCCAGAGGGTTGTTCCCAAATGCCCGTTGGCCCAGGAGCACCGATCACGTCTGCGCCGATCAGAGTCCTTGAACGTGTTGGTCGGGGTGACAGGATTTGAACCTGCGGCCTCTTCGTCCCGAACGAAGCGCGCTACCAAGCTGCGCCACACCCCGTGGCTGCCACCCGAATGCGGGCAGCGAAGCACGAGAATAGCCGACCGGCCCACCGGCCAAGAAATCGGTTCACCCTCCGCGTGATGGGCGCACCGACCACGCCGACAAGTCAGCCCATGGCGCTGATCGTGGCCAAGGGCGCGGACATATCGACGCCGCTGGCCGGTTTTAGCGCCATGGTGCTGATTTCCTGCAGGCCGAGCCCGATGGACGCCCGACGCCCGCAGCGCCTGAGCCCGCCCGCGCAGGACGCCACCCGCCCAGTGGAAACCTAGGCCGGTCGCTACGCGGCGCGCGCCGTCAGGGTCAGCAGGGTCGCCTCGGGCCGGCAGGCGAAGCGCACCGGGGCGAAGCGGGAGGTCCCCAACCCCGCCGACACGTGCAGGTACGCCGCATCGGCCGGAGCGGAGGACGACGGCCAGGCAGTCCGGCCCGGCAGCACCCGGTCAAGTCCATGACGCGGCGCTCCGACACCGGCTCCCGGCCACCACCGCGACAGCCCCTTGGCCCGCGACCGGTCGAGATCGCAGTTGGTCACCAGGGCGCCGTACCCCGGCACCGCCAACTGCCCCCCGTGCGTGTGGCCGGCGATCACCAGCGACGCACCATCGGCCGTCATGGCATCGAGCACCCGCTGGTAGGGCGCATGAACCACCCCCACCGTCAGCGCGGCCGACGGTGACGCCGGAGCCGACACCGCGGCATACTCGTCCCGCTTGATGTGCGGGTCGTCGACGCCCACGAGGTCGAGCCGCTGCCCGCGCAGGGTGACGGAGGTCCGCGCGTTGTCCAGGTCGACCCAGCCGCCCGCCGACAGTCCCCGCACGAGCGACAGGGTCGGCAGTGGCCGCCGGTCCGATGAGCCCTCGGCGTGCCGCGGGACGAGGTAGCGCGCGGGGTTGCGCGGGGTGGGTGCGTAGTAGTCGTTGGACCCGAGCACGAAGACACCGGGCAGGCCGAGCAGCGGCTCCAGGGCAGCAAGTAGCGGCGGCACCGCGTCGACGTGCGAGAGGTTGTCGCCGGTGTTGACGACGAAGTCCGGTGCCAGCGTGGCCAGGTCGTGGATCCAGCCGAGCTTGCGGTCCTGGCCGGGCACGAGGTGGATGTCGGAGATCTGCAGCACTCGCAGCGAGGACGCGCCCGGCGGCAGCACCGCAACGGTGAACTCACGCAGTGCGAACCAGTTGCGTTCGATGACCGACGCGTATGCCGTGCCCAGGGCGGCCGTGGCCACCACGGCTCCCACGGTGGTCGCCGTGGCCCGGGCTGCTGAGGTCATTGCGCCATCCTCTCAAAGGCGCGACGGTCCGCCGCGCCGGGAATCCCGGTTGCGGCCTGGTGCGAGGATGGCGTCATGACCGAGACCAGCCTCAAGGCCACCGTGCAGCACGACCTGCACGACTCCATGCGTGCCCGCGACAAGGTGCGTTCCGGCACCCTGCGGATGGCGCTGACCGCCATCACGACCGAGGAGGTCGCCGGTGACGAGGCCCGCGAGCTGAGCGACGAGGAGGTGCTCAGGGTCCTGGCCAAGGAGGCCAAGAAGCGCAAGGAGGCCTCCGCTGCCTACACGGGCGCCGGGCGCCAGGAGCTCGCCGATCTCGAGGACGCCGAGCTGGCCATCCTCGAGAGCTACCTGCCCGCGCAGCTCGACGACGCCGAGCTGGACCGGATCGTCGCCGAGGCGATCGCCTCGACGGGAGCGACCGGTATCCCGCAGCTGGGCCTGGTCATGAAGGCCGCCCAGCCGGTGGTCGCCGGTCGGGCCGATGGTGGTCGGGTCGCTGCCGCGGTGCGCAAGGGACTCGCGGGGGGCTGAGGCGGGTGGCTCAGTGCACGGGGTGCGTCTTGGTCGGGACGGGCTGGGTCGGTGGGGTGGTCGGGCTGGTCGGTGGTGACGGCGACGGCGACGGCGACGGCTGGGGCTGGGGGATGTAGCCACTGGAGATGTAGAGGCCGACCGAGGAACCCCTGATGGCACGCCCGCTCGGGTTCGTGCCGGCGACGAGACCGCCGGGGATGGTGCTGTAGACCGTCGACTCCCGGTAGGCCGAGAAGCCGGCGCCCGCGAGGACCGCGGTGGCGTCGGCCTGGCTCATGCCGACGACGGAGGGGATGGAGACCATGTCGCCGTTGGTCACTGTGTCCGACGGACTCGGGAAGTTCTTGACGGGCAGATCCTGGGAGGCGTAGTTGACGATCTTGGCCCAGAGCGGAGCGGCGATGTCGCCACCGAAGACACCTTGGGCGTAGTAGGAGCCGCCGATCGTGATCCCCTTCATGGAGAAGGTCTTGACCGGCGTACCAACCCACACGGCGGTGGAGATCTGAGGGGTGTACCCGACGAACCAGGACTGGAAGTGGTTATCGGTGGTGCCTGTCTTGCCGGCGGCCGGGCGCCCGTTGAGGTAGGGCTGGGCCGCGGTGCCGGTGCCGCTCGTGATGACGCCCTGAAGAAGTTCGCTCACGCCGCGAGCGACGTCAGGGGTGACCGCCTGGCTGCACTTGCTCGTCTCGATCGTGAGTTTCTTGTTGGTCGTGTCGGTCACCGAGACCACCGGAATCGGCGTGCAGAACTTGCCGTCAGCTGCGAGTCCGGCATAGGCCGCGGCCATGGTGATCGGGGAGATCGGGTCGGCGCCGAGGGTGACGACGGAGGGGGTGTTCTGAATCGGCTGGCCGTTGCCTTGGTGCAGGCCGAACGCCGTGTCCATCTTCTGGACTGCGCAGATCCCGAGCTTGGCCACGAGGCTGGCGAATGCGGTGTTGATCGAGTCAGATGTCGCCTTCCGCAGGGTGATCGTTCCGCCCGTCATGTAGTCGTTGCGGACATTGAACTGGGGTCCGACCCAGCCGCACGTCGACGCGTAGTCGCTGGGCGTGTAGACCGCGGCCTGGCGGGGACCGGCCGGCTTGGCGCGGATCGTGCCCTCGACCGGGATGCCATTGGCCAGGGCCGTCGCCAAGATGAACGCCTTGGCGCTGGACCCGATCTGGAAGCCGTAGGTCGACCCGCCGTACTTGGCGTCGGCGGTCCAGTTCTGCTCGGTGTAGCCCCAGCCCTTCTGGCCGTTGACGGGGAACTTGGAGGTCTGGCCGATGCCGAGGATCTTGCCGGTGCCCGGCTGGACGACCGCCGCCGCAGACCCCACGTTGGATGGGTCGCCGATCGGGACCTTGCTGCTCAACGTCTTGGTGATGTAGTCGGACAGGCCCGGGTCGAGGGTGGTCTGGATGGTCAGGCCGGCTGTGTTGATGTTCCTGATCCGCTCGGCGACGTCCTTGCCGAGCGACGGCTGGGTCTTGAGCCACTCCATGACATAGGTGCAGAAGTAGGGCTGGGTCGAGCGCTGGCAGGTGTTCTGCGCGCCCTCGACCTTCAGCATCGAGGCGATGGTGACCTTCTTGCCGGCGGTCGCCTGGGCCGATGTGATGACGCCCAGCTCGGCCATCCGGTCGAGGACGACGTTGCGCCGGTCGAAGGCGGCCTTCGGGTAGTTGACCGGGTCGGTCTCGCTCGGTCGCTGGACGGTGCCGGCCAGCAGCGCGGCCTGGATGTAGTTGAGCTGGGAGGCAGGGATCGAGAAGTAGTGCTCGGCCGCGGCCTCCACGCCGTAGGCCAGGTCGCCGTAGTAGGCCAGGTTGAGGTAGGCGCCGAGGATCTCGTCCTTGGTGTGCGTCTGCTCGAGGTTGACCGCGTACTTGAGCTCCTGCACCTTGCGGGCGATGCCCTGCATCCCGGTGCGGGCGGCCGCCGCGTTGGCGGCCTGCTGGTTGTCGGCGTTGAGGGCGTTCTCCTGCAAGGTCATCTTCACGTACTGCTGGGTGAGGGTCGAGGCGCCTTGCTTGTTTCCCTGCAGGGTCGCGACCACGGCGCGGGACAGGCCCCGGACGTCGAGGCCGCCGTGCTCGTAGAACCGACTGTCCTCGATCGCGATCTGCGCCTTCTGCATGATCGGGGCGACCGACTTGAGCGGGACGATGATCCGGTTCTCGGCATACGGGGTCGCGATGACGTTGCCCTTGGCGTCCAGAATCTTGGACTGCTGGTTGAGCGGGGAGGCCGTGAGGTCACCGGGCAGGTCGTTGAACACGCCGATGCCGCCCTTGATCGCGCTCCCCGTCGCGCCGACCGCAGGAATGGCCAGTCCGGCGGCCAGCAGCCCCATGACCGCGGAGAGGGTGACAAATGCCGCGAGGCCGCGCAGCACCCTCGCCAAGTTCTCCGCACGCCCAGTCATGCCGCTCAGGGTAACCCGGGAACCTGCCGGAACCGCTCATCCCAGGGCCGGGGGCCGGTCTGTGAGAAGCCGATGACTAGTCATTCCAGGCCATGCCCAAAAGGGTTCCCCTGTGTCATGTGGTGATCTTCCCGACCTCCTACTGTTCGGAGACGCAGGGTGCGTCGGCTCGGTCCGACGCGGGAACCGGGAGGTTGGGATGACGGCTCAGATTCACGAGGCGCCGGAGGCCTGGGCAAGGGACTGGCCGGCCAAGGGACGGTGTGCGGGGACCGACCCAGACGCGCTGTTTGTCCAGGGGAAGGCGCAGCGGACCGCGAAGATCGTCTGCAAGACCTGCCCCGTCGTCGCAGAATGTCTCGCCGACGCCCTCGACAACCGGACCCAGTTCGGCGTGTGGGGTGGGATGACCGAGCGCGAACGCCGGGCTCTGCTGCGCCGCCGCCCCGCCGTCACCTCCTGGGCCGCCGTGTTCCAGGCCGCCCGTTCGGGCCAACGCGTCGCCGGGTAACCAGACACTGGTCGGGTACTGACCGGTCCTGATCCCGTATGCCGGGCGCTCACCCGGCCGCGAGCGCGTCGCCGATCGCTCGGAGCCCGTCGACGTCGTGGATGTCGCGCGATGCCGCCGGCACCTCGACGACAGGCGTGCCCGGATGCCCCGTCCGGAACCGCTTGACGACCGCCGCGTGCCGGGCGGCCGTGCGCGCCACCTCGACGTGCAGGCGGAGCAGGTCGGCCGTCGTCGACCCGCCCGCGCCGGTGTCCTCAAGCGACTCCACAGCGGCGGCAGCCCGCCCGGC
>JBDTBX010000042.1:0-2852 GCA_039923915.1 Nostocoides sp.
CCTTCGGCAACCGCGGGGGGGGTACACGGCCGGGTCGGCGCCGATCAGTCCGTCGATGTGGGCGAACCGGAAGTAGCCACGGACGGCATGCATCATCGTGTGCACCGAGGAATCCATCAGCGGCCGCTCGCCGAGTTGTCGAATGTACAGCTCGACGTGGGCACCGGGAGCTGGTCGACCTGGGAATCCTGGAGATGCACCCCGACCCGACCGACCGGCGAGCCAAACTGGTCGTCTACTCCGAACAGGGTCTCGTGTTGCCACGGAAGGGTTCGCGCACATCCAGGACCTCGACGAGCGCTTCACCCAGCAGTTCGGCGAAGCCGACTACGCGACCGCCCGACGCGTCTTGGAGCAGGTCGCCCACCTGCTCGAGGAAGACTTGTCCGGCAACCCTTCGTGAGACACCTCTCAGGTCGCTCACAGGGGGCCCTGGGTACCGTTCCTCCATGACCAACTCCTCCCTCGCCACGTGATCGAAGCGACTGCGCTGACCAAGCGCTACGGCGACAAGCTGGCTGTCGACGACCTGAGCTTCGTGGTCCATCCCGGTGTGGTGACCGGCTTCTTGGGCCCGAACGGTGCGGGCAAGTCGACGACGATGCGGATGATCATGGGTCTGGACTCCCCGACGTCGGGGAGCGTGACGGTCAACGGCATGGCATACCGCAGCCTGCGCGACCCCCTTCGTGAGGTCGGCGCCCTCCTGGAGGCCAAGTCGATCCACTCGGGCCGCTCTGCCTTCAATCACCTCCTGGCCCTGGCCCAGACCGCAGGCATCGGCCGAGCCCGCGTCAACGAGGTCATCGACCTCGTCGGGATCGCCGAAGTGGCCCGCAAACGTGCGGGTGGGTTCTCCCTCGGGATGAGCCAGCGGCTCGGCATCGCCTCGGCACTGCTCGGCGACCCGCACACCCTCATCCTCGACGAGCCGGTCAACGGGCTGGACCCCGACGGGATCCGCTGGATCCGCAACCTGCTCAAGCACCTCGCCGCCGAGGGCCGGACCATTTTCGTCTCCTCCCACCTGATGAGCGAGATGGCCCAGACGGCTGAGCACCTCATCGTCATCGGCCGGGGTCGGCTCATTGCCGACACCTCGGTCAGCGAGATCATCGCCCGCGCCTCTGGGCAGTCCGTCCTGGTCCGCACGACCGACGTGCCCAGCCTGCTGGCGGCCGTGGCAGGGCCCGAGGTGCAGACCTCAGTCGACGACCAGGGGGCAGTCACGGTTCACGGCCTGACGACCGACGAGGTCGGCGTCCGCGCGTCCCGCGAGGGAGTGACCCTGCTGGAGCTCACCGCGCAGCGGGTGACCCTCGAGGACGCCTTCATGGACCTCACCAAGGACTCGGTCGAGTACCACGGCCACGAGGCTGACGAACCCGCCCAGCTCGCAACCAGCGGAGTGGGAGCATGACGACCACCGCCACCAGGCCCGGGCCTTCCACGGTCCCCTCGGGCCGAACCGGCGTGACTCAGGCGCGGGTGCTGCTCTCGGAGTGGACCAAGATCCGGTCGCTGCGCTCGACCGTCTACTCCCTGCTCATCGCGCTGGTCATCATCATCGGACTTGCCATCCTCATCCCGTCGGTGACGGTGGCGCACTGGCCGCCGCGGGACCCCGGCGAGGCGGCTGCTTTCGATGCCACCTCGCGCAGCCTGGCCGGCGGCTTCCTCGCCCAGTTGGCCATCGGCGTCCTGGGCGTGCTCCTGGTGACCGGCGAGTACGCCACCGGGATGATCCGGGCCACCTTCGCCGCCGTCCCGGCACGGCTGCCCGTGCTGTGGGCCAAAGTCGTCGTCTTCGGCGCGGTGACCCTGGTCACGACTCTGCCGACGGTCTTCCTCGCCTGGTGGATCGGCCAGAGCATCCTGTCCGGCAAGCACATCGAGGCCCACTTCTCGAGCCAGGGCGTGACTCGCGCCATCGTCGGTACGGCGCTCTACCTCACCGTCGTCGGGCTGCTCGGCCTCGGGCTCGGTGCGCTGCTCCGCAACACCGCGGCCGGGATCTCAGCGCTGTTCGGGGTTCTGTTCGTGCTGCCGATCATCGTGCGGTTCCTGCCCTCCTCGTGGAGCCAGCCGATCGACAAGTACCTGCCGAACACCGTGGGGCAGGCGATCACCCAGGTCCACTGTGACCCGGCAGCCATCGGCCCATGGCCGGCGTTCGCGCTGTTCTGCGGCTATGCCGCGGCCGTCATCGTGGCCGCCGCGGTCATGCTTCGTCGCCGGGACGCCTAAGCTTGCGATGAAAGTCCAGGCAGTCCGGCATCGGTGGCGAACCAGGACCCGAACTCACCAACCCAGACTGTGAGGTGTCAGCAGGCTGGAGGAGCTGGGACCACGACACGTCACGCTCCTTAAACGGCTTGCCCCATCGGCCACCTCGCTCTTCTTCGCACTAGAGAAGCGCCGAGTCCTCGGCCTAGCAAATAGTCAAGTCCCGCGGTTGGCTGTTGGGAAGTCAGTGCAGTACCTGCTCGCCCTCGACTTGGAGGTGCGTCTTTGTAGGCGGTAGGCAACAAGACCACACACGCCATATCGCGGCGAAGTGGGGCAGTCGCTGCCAGACCGAACGACTACGGGTCGGACGCCTCAGGGTGAGGTGCTCCAGATGAGCACGCGGGGTGCGCGTTTCCCGTGTCGACTTTGCTCATCGCTTAGTCCTCGATAGTCGCGGCGCCCCGTCGCTTCAACTCCTTGATTCCGTCTCGCATGGCGCTCAGCTTCGCCCTCGAGTGACCGACCCAGCTGTCCAGCTCGCCGACGACCCGCAACGGCTCACGGCTGCGGAATGACTGAGTCGGATTCCCGGGAAACTTCTTGTCAGTGACGTTGGGATCGTC
>JBDTBX010000043.1:0-4264 GCA_039923915.1 Nostocoides sp.
CCGGGGCGGTAGAGGGCGATGGTCGCCGAGATGTCCTCGAAGCGGTTGGGCTGCATCTGGCGCAGCAGTGTGCGCGTGCCACCACCGTCGAGCTGGAAGACGCCGAGGGTGTCTCCGCTGCGCAGGACGTCGTACGCCGCCTGGTCGGTCATGTCCTTGGAGAGGACGTCGAGGTCGATGCTCTGGCCGCGGTTGGCCTCGACGTTGGCGATGGCGTCGTCCAGGATGGTCAGGTTGCGCAGGCCGAGGAAGTCCATCTTGACCAGGCCGAGGTGCTCACAGCTCGGGTAGTCGAACTGGGTGATGATCTGGCCGTCCTGCTCCCGGCGCATGATCGGGATGAGGTCGATGAGCGGCTCGCTGGACATGATGACGCCGGCGGCGTGCACCCCCCACTGCCGTTTCAGGCCCTCCAGACCCAGTGCCGTCGCGACGATCTCCTTGGTCTGCGGGTCGTCGTCGTGCAGCGCGCGGAAGTCGGCTCCATCGGCATACCGGGGGTGGTCCTTGTCGAACATCTCGCCGAGCGGGACGCCCTTGCCCATGACGTCGGCAGGCATCGCCTTGGTGAGCTTCTCGCCGATGACGAAGGGGTGGCCCATGACCCGCGCGGCGTCCTTGACGGCCTGCTTGGCCTTGATCGTGCCGTAGGTGACGATCTGCGCGACCCGGTCCTCGCCGTACTTGTCGGTGACGTAGCGAATCACCTCACCCCGTCGACGCTCGTCGAAGTCGACGTCGAAGTCGGGCATCGACATCCGCTCGGGGTTGAGGAAGCGCTCGAAGACCAGGCCGTGCTGGACGGGGTCGAGATCGGTGATCCGCATGGCATACGCGCACATCGACCCAGCGCCCGACCCGCGTCCGGGACCGACCCGGATGCCGTTGTCCTTTGCCCAGTTGATGAAGTCGGCGACGACGAGGAAGTAGCCGGCGTACCCCTTACCGAGGATCACCTCGGTCTCGTATGCCGCCTGCTTGACGGCATAGTCGGGGACACCTCCGGGGAACCGCACCCGCAGGCCGCGCTCGACCTCCTTGACGAACCAGCTGCTCTCGTCCTCGCCCTCCGGGGTCGAGAAGCGCGGCATGAACCGGCCCTCGCCCTCGGTGAAGGACACCTCGCACCGCTCGGCGATGAGCAGGCTGTTGTCGCACGCCTCGGGCAGCTCGCGGAAGAGCTGGCGCATCTCGACCGGGGACTTGAGGTAGAACTCGTCGGCGTCGAACTTGAACCGGCCCGGGTCCATCAGGGTCGAGCCGGACTGGACGCAGAGCAGCGCCGCGTGCGCCTGGGCGTCGTGGGCGTTGGTGTAGTGCAGGTCGTTGGTGGCGAGCAGCGGCAGGCCGAGGTCCTTGGCGAGTCGGAGCAGCTCCTTGCTCGTCTGCCGTTCGATGGCGATGCCGTGGTCCATGACCTCGGCGTAGAAGTTCTCGGCGCCGAAGATGTCGCGCAGCTCGGCGGCCGCCTCGCGGGCCTGGTTGTACTGGCCCAGCCGCAACCTCGTCTGGACCTCGCCCCCGACACAGCCTGTCGTGGCGATGAGTCCGTCGCCGTAGCGGGCGAGCAGGTCCCGGTCGATGCGCGGCTTGAAGTAGTGGCCTTCGAGCGAGGCGAGCGAGCTCATCCGGAACAGGTTGTGCATGCCGGTGTTGTTGCGCGCCAGCAGCGTCATGTGCGTATAGGCGCCCGAGCCACCGACGTCGTCACGCCCACCGTCGCCGAAGTTGACCCGCGTCCTGTCCTGCCGCCGGGTGCCGGGCGTGAGGTACGCCTCGACCCCGATGATCGGCTTGATGCCGTGGTCCCTGGCCTTGGACCAGAACTCGTAGGCACCGAACACGTAGCCGTGGTCGGTCGTGGCGATGGCCGGCATCCCCATCTCAGCAGCCGACGTGAGCAGTTCGTCGATCCGGGCGGCCCCGTCGAGCATGGAGTACTCGGTGTGCACGTGGAGGTGGACGAAGTTGTCCTTCGTGCGGATCGGGGGCGCTGGCTGGTCGGGCATCGGGGTCGATCCTAGGTGGCCGGGGCGACACCTCCCGACGCCCCGTGGGGCGTGTCTTGAGGACACCCCCGAAGTTGGGACTCGAGTGACGTCAGAGGCGGTCGAGCGCCCCCGCGAGGTCCTCGGGGTACTCGCTGGTGAAGGTGACGTACTCCCCCGACCCGGGATGTTCGAAGCCGAGCCCGACGGCGTGCAGCCACTGCCGCTCGAGGCCGACGCGCTTGGCCAGCACCGGGTCCGCACCGTAGGTGAGGTCGCCGACGCACGGGTGGTGCAGCGCCGAGAAGTGCACCCTGATCTGGTGGGTGCGGCCGGTCTCCAGGTGGATGTCGAGCAGCGAGGCCGAGCGGAACGCCTCGAGCACCTCGTAGTGGGTGACCGACGGGCGCCCGCTCTCCAGGACCGCGAACTTGTAGTCGTGACCGGGGTGCCGGCCGATCGGGGCGTCGATGGTGCCGACGACCGGGTCGGGCAGCCCCTGGACGAGGGCGTGGTAGGTCTTGTCGACGGTACGGGTGCGGAAGGCCTGCTTCAAGCGGCTGTAGGCGTACTCGCTCTTGGCGACCACCATCAGCCCCGAGGTGCCGACGTCGAGCCGGGAGACGACACCCTGGCGCTCACTGGCGCCGGAGGTCGAGATCCGGTAGCCGGCCGCAGCCAGGCCTCCGACGACAGTCGGTCCGGTCCAGCCGACGCTGGCGTGGGCCGCGACGCCGACCGGCTTGTCGACGACGACGATGTCGTCGTCGTCGTGGATGATCCGCATCCCGGGCACCGGCTCGGCAATGACCTGCAGGGTGGGACTCATGGGCGCCGCTGGCAGGTCGACCTCGAGCAGGTCCCCGGCCCGCACCCGGTGCGACTTACCGACGATCTGGCCGGCGCTCACGACGAGCCCCTCGGCGGCAAGGTCGGCGGCCCTGGTCCGTGACAGCCCGAAGAGGCGGGCGATGGCCGCGTCGACCCGCTCGCCGTCGAGGCCGTCGGGGACGAGGACAGCGCGGGTGTCGGTCATGCCTTGTGCTCCAGGGTTTCCTGCGTATGCCGGCCGCCCGGCTCCCCGCTTGCGGAGACTCCGCGCAGGGACAAGATGGCGATGGACGCCGCTGCGCCGACGATGGCGATGTCGGCGACGTTGCCGATGAACAGGCCGAAGTAGTCGATGAAGTCCACGACCTGGCCTCGCCCGGGCCCCGGTGCGCGGAAGAAGCGGTCGGCGAGGTTGCCCAGGGCGCCCCCGAGGATCAGGCCGAGGGCAAGGGCCCACGGCCGGGATCCGAGACGGCGGGCCATGGTGCCGATCGCGACGAGCACCCCGATCGCGATGAGCGTGAGCAACCAGGTGGCCCGGTCGCCGAGGGAGAACGCGGCCCCGGAGTTGCGGATCAGGTTGAGGCGCAGCCACGAGCCGACCAGGTCCACCGGTCGGCCCGCCGTGAGGTGGGCCAGGGCCAGGACCTTGGTCAGCTGGTCGGCGATCAGCGTGAGGACCGCCACGACCAGGAGCAGAGCCCGAATGGCGCGCCGGGGCCCGGAGGGGACGTCGACTGGCGGTGGTGTGGCGCGATCGCTCAGCGCCGTTCCTGCTTCTTCTTGCAGTCCAGGCACAGGGTCGCGCGGGGGGCGGCCTGGAGCCGGAGCTTGCCGATCGGCTTGGAGCACGACTCGCAGAGCCCGTAGGTGCCGTCGTCGATCCGCTCGAGGGCGTGCTCGTTCTGGAGGAACATCTCGCGCGCGTTGGCCGCGACCGACATCTCCTGCTCGCGCTCGTAGGTCTTGGTGCCGGCATCGGCCTGGTCGTCGCCGGCGCCGTCGCCGGAGTCGCGCATCAACCCGACGAGCTCGGATTCGGCTTGGCTGATCTCGCTGCGCAGCCGCTCCATGTCAGCCTCGATCTCAGCGCGGATCGCCCTCAGCTCGCTTGTGGTCCAAGGCTTTTCGTCACCACGGACGGCAAGGGGCACCTTGGCAGCCGACCTGGGCGCAGTCTTTGCCGACGCGGTCTTGACCGGCGCAGCCTTGGCCGACGCGGTCTTGGCCGACGCGGTCTTGGCCGATGCGGTCTTGACCGGCGCAGCCTTCGCCGCCGCGGTCTTGGCCAGAGTCGGCGTGGCCGACTTCGCGGCTACGGTCCTGGCTGCCTTCGCGGGCGCCGCCGTGCCGGCCACCGCCGCCTTGGTGGTGGCCCTGGTCGCTCCGGGCGTGCGCCGGGTAGACGCCGCTTGCTGTCCCGCCATGACCGTCCTTGTCGTCGC
>JBDTBX010000044.1:0-7102 GCA_039923915.1 Nostocoides sp.
CGGGGTCCGGGTGTCCTGGAGCCCGCGGAGGACTCCGGTCGTGGCGAGGACGACGAGCATTCCGGGTATGCCGGCCGCGGCGATCCGCAGGTATGTCGTGGCCTGGTCGAGGGCACCTTCGGAGGCACCGAACAGCCGGCAGATCGGGCCGGCGAGCAGCGCGACCACGGCTGCGGTGACCAGACCCAGTCCCACGGCCAGCCAGGTGCCGTCGATGCCGGCTTCGATGGCTCCGGGTCGGGAGCCGGCGCCGAGCTGACGAGCCACGACCGCCGTCGTCGCGTAGGCGAGGAAGACGAAGACGTTGACGGCCGTGAGCAGGGTCGCACTGGCGACACCGAGACCTGCGAGCTGGGTGGTCCCGAGGTGGCCGACGATTGCGGAGTCGGTGAGCAGGAACAGCGGTTCCGCGACGAGGGCCAGGAACGCCGGGATGGCAAGACGAAGCACGTCTCGCCCTTGGCTCGGCGACGGGGCACCTCCGCCGGACTCGGGCACCTGGCCCGGGGTCAAGGTCTGGACACGGTCAGGTCGCGAGCCTCGGCGTAGCGGTCCCGTATCCCGGCCGTCGCCGCGAGGTCGGCCGGGCTGGCGGCATACGACGCGCTTCCCGGGCGCTCCCACGTCGGCGGTTCGCTCGCACCGCTGAGTGCCCATGCAGCCTGGCGGGCCGCGCCGTCAGCAACATACTCACCCGGGGCGGGCACCGAGATGTCCATCCCGAAAACGCTGGTGGCGCAGCGGCGCACGGCCTCGGACCGAGCGCCGCCGCCGATGAGGGACACGGTGTCGACGCGCGTCCCGAGGGCGGTCAGGCCGGCGAGGCCGTCGGACAGTCCGTTGAGCAACCCCTCGACCGCGGCGCGGGCCAGGTGAGCGGGCGTGGACGTCGCGAGCGTGAGGCCGTGGAAGGCCCCGGTCGAGGTCGGTTTGTTGGGCGTTCGCTCACCCTCGAGGTAAGGCACGAGAACGAGCCCCCCCGCTCCAGCAGGGGCGGCCAGGGCCAGGTCGGCGAGCCCGCCGTGGTCGACCCCGAGGAGACGCGCCGCCGCATCGAGGACGCGGGCGCCGTTGAGCGTCACCGCCAGCGGCAGGAACTGCCCCGTCGCGTCGGCGAACCCGGCCACCGTGCCGGTCACATCGGCCACCGGGTGGGCGCTGACGGCGGAGACGACCCCCGACGTACCGATCGAGATCGCAACGTCCCCCTCGCGCATCCCCAGGCCCAGGGCGGCTGCGGCGTTGTCGCCCGCCCCGGGCCCGAGGAGCGCCCGGTGGTTGGAGCCGTATGCCGCGGTGCCGGCAGTCCCGTTGGGCGCGACGACGCGCGGCAGGACGCAGTCGTGGCCGAGCGCGCGGACGAGCAGGTCGCGGCGGTAGTCCTCGTCGATGGGCGACCAGTAGCCGGTGCCGGAGGCATCGGACCGGTCGGTGACCAGTGCCGCGAGATCGGGGTTGTCGGGCCCGAACCCGGCCAGCCGCCAGGTGAGCCAGTCGTGGGGGAGCGCGACGGCGGCGACCCGGTCCGCGTTGTCGGGCTCGTGCTCGGCGAGCCAGCGCAACTTGGTCACCGTGAACGAGGCGACCGGCACCAGCCCGGTCGAGCGGGCCCACTCCTCGGCGCCCAGCTCATTGATGAGGTCCGTTGCCGCAGAGGCGGACCGAGTGTCGTGCCAGAGCAGGGCGGGACGGATCACTCGCCCCTCGGCGTCGAGGGCGACCATGCCGTGCTGCTGCCCCCCGACCGCGATCGCCTCGACACCGTCGAGCCCACCGGCGTCGGCCACCGCCGTCCGAAGCGCCGCCCACCAGCGTTCGGGGTCGATCTCGGTGCCTTCGGGGTGCTTGGCTCGACCCTCCCGGCGCAAGGCTCCGCTGCCCGCGTCCCGGACGACGACCTTGCACGACTGGGTGGAGGAGTCGATTCCGGCGACGAGGGGCATGCCTCACACCCTGCCGGATACCTCCACCACCGCGCGACCCCTGCTCACAGGTGCTTCAGGGCCTCGCGACGGGACAGACCCGAAAGGCGGGCTCCCTGGTCTGCGACAAAGGCGCGCACCCAGTCTGGGTCGGTGCGGGCGTACTGGCGCAGCGACCAGCCGATCGCCTTGCGGATCCAGAAGATCGACCCGTATGCGGTGCCCTCGAGGTTCGCCCCGATGGCGTCGGCGAGGAGCCGGACGTCGGTCTGATCGCCGAAAGTGAGCTGGCTGAGGATGGCCGTGCGGCGCAGCCAGAGGTCGTCACCGACTGCCCATATCCGGATGGTTGGCTCGACAGCCTCCTTGTGCCGCAACAGGATCGGGCCGACGCGGTTGCTCGCGACCTCGTCGACGTAGTCCCACCACGCGCCTGTCACGACGAGGTGGGCGTAGAGCGGCAGCGTCTCGAGGTCCTGCCACTCGCGGTAGTGCCGGTAGCCGGTGAGGGCGATGGCGGCATACCGCTCCTCGCGATGGTTCGCGCCGTCCCAGAGGGCCCGGACCGTTGCCTCCCACTCCGCGCGTGTCGCGAGCCGCAGTGCCGGGTCGGCGAGGATCGGGCGAATTGCCTTGCCCAGCACCGGACCGGTGAGCCCGAGGTACGGCATGGCGGACTTCATGTACGCCCGTTGCTTCAGCGCCCGGTCGGGGTCCGCGTGGTCGGCGAGCGCGCGGCATACGGCGCCGAGCAGGGCCCTTCCGACGGGCCCGGGGGCCGGCGGCGGTCACCTACGCGTAGCGGGCCTGGGACCTCGCCCTGGCCTTGGCGGCCTCGATCGCGCGGTCCTTGGGCGGGGCGGTCGTCGAGAGGTGGTCCAGGAGGTGCTGGGTCGCGTGGGCGACGTCAGCGACGGCCTCGTCGAACGCCTCCTGGTTGGCCAGGCTGGGCTTGGTGCTGCCACTGACCTTGCGGACGTACTGGAGGGCCGCGGCCCGGACCTCGTCCGTCGTGGCGGCTGGCTCGAAGTTGTGGAGCTGGCGGATGTTGCGGCACATGCCTCCACCGTATGCCGCGCACCGGCCGGACGGGAGGTGCGCTGAGGTCGGGAGAGCCGGGTGGAGGTATCTGGACGCGGCCGGACGCGCCGGAACACCTCCACCCGGTGGCTGGTGCTCGTGATGGGATGGGGCCTCATGGCACACCGAAACGATCGTCGCCGTCGCCCGGCTCGGCTCGCGACCCGCAAGCCCTCGGTCCTGAACAGGCGGGTCCACGAGCAGGCCGACCCCCGCTTCCAGCCGCTCATCCTCGGTCTGCGCAGCGCCCTCCGCGACGACGCCCCATGGGCCTTGCCGAGTGCGGTGTCGGCCATCCTGCAAGCGGTCGAGTCCAGCGACCTGCCCGGCCTGAGGGTCGAGGCACTCGTCGAGTCCTTCCTCGAGGTCGACATTGCTGAAACAACCGCGGCGCTGCACGTCATGGTCGACCTGTTGGACGACGAGCCTCTTCGCAACCGGATTGCCGACACGCTGACCGGGCGGAAGCAACCCATGCCCGACTCGGTGACCGGGTTCGCAGCGCTCACCGTGCCCGCGGCATACGTCGTCGATGGCGGCGGCGCCGAGCAGATCATCCTCGAGCTGAGCGCGCCGGGGGTGCCTGCGGCCCACCTGCACGTCTACGTGGACCACGTCGCCGGGACCGCTGTCCGCGACGGCTACCTCGTCCCGGAGGACACCGACGCGATGATCGAGACGCTGCGGGAGGCATCCCGCGCAGCGGGGGTTTCGATCCGTCCGGAGGCCCTGCTGCGGGCCGACGCGCGGGCGAGGATCGAGATGGCGCTGCGGGTCGATGTCGAGTCGCTGGACCAGGAGGGGGCCGTGACCTGGCCCGGGTTGCGCCCGTTTCTCGTGTCGGTGTTGACCCGGATGCCGCTCGGCGGGACGGCCTACGACCCGGTCGAGACCGCGGCACGCATGCTCGGCGGCGTCCCCTTCGACGCAGAGTTCGACGACGACCCGTCGCTGGATGAGGAGACCGAGCTCGCCCACGATTTCCTCGACGGGACCGATCCGGCCACGCTGAGCGGGAACGAATCGGTGGATCACACGTTGGCCCACCTGATCGCTGGCGTAGGCGTCCGGCTGTTCGGTGAAGGGGGCGAGGAGTGGACGCCGGAGACCGTCCGGATCGCGATGACCGGAGTGCTGCCCGTCCTGGTGATCGGGGACCGTGAGGCCGAGGCGGCCCTCCCGCAGGTGCTGCACGCGTTCGTCCGCTGGCTGCACGCCGACCTTGACGTGGACGCGGCAACGACCGGGGAGACGATCCTGGCGATCGACCGGCATGAAGCGGAGTACCACCGGAGGCTGGCCGACCCCGAGCTTCGGGCCGAGGCGGAGTCCCTTCGCGACCGGATGCAGGCGGAGGCCGACCGTTGGGGTCCCCGTGCGCAACTGGTGCGAGCGGTGGGGGAGGAGTCGGTCGACACCTTGGACGCCGAGCCGCTGCCGGACGAAGCCTTCGACTGGTCCGCGATTGCGCCCGACATCAGCGGGAAGGTTGCCATGGTCGCATCGCTCCTCGACCAATTCTGCCTCCAGTACTACGACGCCGAGGTCCGCACCGCCTGCCGCCGGCTCTTGGCCCGCGTGGCCGCTGCCGACCCGAAGATCTTCCGTCGGGCGGGCCGCACCGAGACGGCCGCCGCAGCCGTGGCCTGGATCATCACCAAGGCCAGCGACCTCGCCGGCTTCCATGACTCGCCGCTGTCGATGGGGGAGCTGGCGGAGTGGTTCGGAGTCAAGGGGAGCCCGTCCTCGCGCGCCCAGGCGTTCCTCAAGGCCATCGGAGTCGACCCCTATCGTCTCTATGCCGGGATGGAGTTGGGCACGCCGGACCTGTTGACGAGCCGCAAACGCCAATGGTTGCTCAGGCTGCGTGGCTAGCCCAAGCGCCCACGCAACGACCGGGTCGACGACGCTCATCGATCGAGGGCTGAGGGACATCAGGAGCGGCAGAGGATAGCCCCTCCGGGACCGGTTCGTGCGGCTTCCCCAGGAGTCGTTTCCCCGCCCAGACCCGACCCCGTCATGTGGATACAACACGCCGAGAAATACTTTGGGTCCACACGAGGTGGACGGTGTTTGCGCAGGTCACCGGCTCAGGCCGGCGACCGGCAGACGACAATCCACAGGTTTGTCCCCGCCCTGTGCACACGTCGACCGGCGTTTTCCACACCTTGCTCACATGACGCTGCACAGGCCCGCGGAGTTCGTTGCCGTCAGGGCTTGGAGTGGGCCGGCTGGCACCTCTAGCGTGACGGGTCGGACGTTCATCGATCAGGCCAGGCCGGGGGCTTGTCGGTGGTCAATGCGATTCTTCGGATGGGCGTTCGAGCGTCGGCAGTCAAGGGTTTGGTGAGGGATGAGGGTGGACAGCGCGTGTCGATCGCGGAGCTGAGCAGCGGCTACGGCCCGTCGGCCGGGGGACCGCCCGATGATCGCCTGCCCCCGCAGGACATCAATGCGGAGCAGTCGGTCCTGGGGTCGATGCTGCTGTCCAAGGACGCGATCGCCGACTGCGTCGAGGGGTTGCGGGGGCAGGACTTCTACCGGCCCAACCACGAGCTGATCTACGACTCGATCCTCGACCTCTACTCACGGGGTGAGCCGGCCGACACGATCACGGTGGCCGACGAGCTGGCCAAGCGCGGCGACCTGCAGCGGGTCGGCGGGCAGGCCTACATCCACGAGCTGGTCCAGTCAGTGCCGACCTCGGCCAACGCCGGCTACTACGCCGAGATCGTCGCCGAGCGAGCCGTGCTGCGCCGGCTCGTCGAGGCCGGAACCCGGATCGTCCAGATGGGCTACGCCCAAGGTGAGGGCGACATCGAGGACATCGTCAACCGGGCCCAGGCGGCGGTCTACGACGTGGCCGACCGTCGGGGCGGTGAGGACTACGTGGTCCTGGCCGACCTCATCGCGCCGACCCTGGACGAGATCGAGGTCAATTCGGGCCGGTCCGACGAGATGATCGGCGTGCCAACCGGGTTCGTCGACCTCGACGAGCTGACCCACGGCCTGCACCCCGGTCAGATGATCGTCGTCGCGGCTCGCCCGGCCGTCGGCAAGTCGACCCTTGGCATCGACATCGCCAGGTCCGCGGCGATCAAGCACGGCCAGACGGCCGCCGTCTTCTCCCTGGAGATGAGCCGCTCCGAGATCATGCTGCGCATCATCTCGGCCGAGGCGTCGATCCAGCTCCAAGAGTTGCGCAAGGGCACCCTCGGCGACGCCGGCTGGCAAAAGCTGGCCCGCGTCACATCGGAGATCTCGGCCGCGCCCCTGTTCATCGACGACTCACCGAACATGTCGCTCATGGAGATCCGGGCCAAGTGCCGCCGGCTCAAGCAACTGCACAATCTGCGCCTCGTCGTCATCGACTACCTCCAGCTCATGACCTCCGGCAAGAAGGTCGAGTCGCGCCAGCAGGAGGTCGCCGAGTTCTCCCGTGCCCTCAAATTGCTCGCCAAGGAGCTCGAGGTCCCGGTCATTGCGATCAGCCAGCTGAACCGCGGCTCGGAGCAAAGAACGGACAAAAGGCCACAAATGTCAGATCTGAGAGAATCAGGATCAATCGAACAGGATGCCGACGTTGTGATCCTGCTTCATCGGGATCGGTCCGACCCGGATCGGGAAGGCGAGGCCGACGTGATCGTGGCCAAGCACCGCAACGGTCCGACCAAGGACATCGTCCTGGCGTTCCAAGGTCACTACAGCCGGTTCAGCAACATGGCTCGCGACGGCGGCTTCTAGTGTCGAGATGCAGCGAAGTTGTCACAAACGCGATTCGTATGTGTCATAAACGCTACGTTATGGACCTCGGGAGTGTTGCTCCGTGACGTTATGGACCGCGTCTCGGGCTGTTGGCGCGGACCACGGCCCTGCTCCCGTGTCGCTCAAAGGACGCCGAGGGGTCTGTCGAGATGCAGCCGGGGCCAGTGCCAAGTTGCTCTTATGCCTGGGCCGGTCGAGATGGTGCAGTCACGATTGGCACGCTGGGGCAAGCACTGACACTGGGCCGTCATCCAGGCGACTAAGCAGCTCGACCAGCACATCGCCTTCGGCTAAGGCCCTTGCCCGAGGGCTGCAGGCAAGGGCCGTGGTCCACC
>JBDTBX010000045.1:0-2936 GCA_039923915.1 Nostocoides sp.
CGGCGATCCAGGGCTGGGTCAGGGCGTTGGCACCGGCCCCCGCCGGCGCGGTGTCCCACAGCGGCGACGGCGTGAGCCACTGGAGCACCTCGGTGCGCGGGGACGGGTGGCCGGCCACGGCGACGGCGGGGGTCACCAGATGTTCCCGGCGCCGGGGGTGTAGCTGCTGCCCACCACGGTCGTGGCGATGAGCGTGTCCGTCTTGACCACCCCGGAGTAGGTCCACATGGCCGAGCTCACCGTCGCCGTGGGCACATCGATCGTCAGGGACGTCGCGCTGATGCTCAGCTTTCCGGCGGCGGTGATCGACACCCCGGACGGGCTCAGCTCCATCGTGTTGCCGGTGATGTCGGCCACGGTCACCCGGTTGCCCCCGTCCTCGAGGCTGACCTTCTGGCCGCCCGGCGTCTGGAGCGAGAGTCTCACCGCCCCGCTCGTGTCATCGAGGGTGATGGTGATGCCGGTGCGCGAGACGATCGACTTGATGTCGTTGGTCTGGTTGATGGTCTGCGGCGCGGCGTCCCGCCCGTTCCACAGCGCTCCCACGACGTAGGGATGGTCGGGGTCGCCGCCGCCGAAGCCGACGAGCACCTCGTCGCCGGTCTCGGGGATGAACCAGGTGCCGCGCTCGCCGCCTGCCATCGTCGTCGCGAGGCGTGCCCACACGTCATACCCGGCGCTTGCCGGGTCCGGGGCCCACGGCAGCCGGACCTTCACCCGGCCCTGGCCGTCCGGGTCCTGGTTGTCGGAGACCAGCGCCGGGTAGAGGCCGTAGTACCGGGCTGGCCCGCCGGCACCCGGCAGGGCCCCGCCGGGCGCCTCGGCGTAGGGGGCGGGTCCATCGCCCAGGTCAAGACTCATCGTGCGGCCCCGATTCCGGCGCGCTGTACGTCGAAGTCGGTCAGGTAGCCCTGGGCGACATCGAAGTGGTGGCTGGTGCGGGTGACCCGGTAGTCGCCGTTGAAGAGGCCGGACAGCCCGGAGAGCGCGACCTGCGTCCCGACGCGCAGGAGCGGGGTGCCAACGGCGGTGCCGGTCCCGCAGACGAAGCGGCGAGCCCGCTCGAGGTAGGCCGCACGCGCCAGCGAACGCGCGTCGTCGCTGGCCGGCGACTGGGTTCGCACGAGCGTCTCGTGCCGGGTGATCAGGGCCTGGCCCAGAACGGTCGATCCAGAGGTCTGGCCCGGCCCCAGCTCACCGGTGATCGTCGAGGAGCCGGCTTCCTCCCTGATCGCCTGCTTGTCGGCCACCGACCATCCCGCGACGGCCACGTCGGTGCACTGGTGGGCGAGGTCGGCCTGCACGCTGAAAGAGAGCAGATTCTCGCCGTAGCTGAGGCTGACGCCGCCCTGCTCCCTGTTCACCCGGGGTTCGACGTGCAGGGTCTGGCCCTCGAGCCATACCTCGCCCCCATCGGAGCGGGCCACGGCGCGCAGGAAGGCGAGGTCGCTCTGGTTGAGCTGGGTGGTCACCTTCCGCTTCGGTCCGCTCACCCCGACCTTCGCGGTGAGGCCGTGGTCGCCCGCGAGGGTTCGCACGAGGTCCCCGGTCGAGCAGTCGTCAAAGGTTCGGGTGCGGCGGGTGATCCGGAAGTCCTGGAGGTTGTCTTCGGCGCTCACCATGACCGTGGCCGGCGCGCCGGCCGGGTAGTCGGCGCGCAGCGCGCTGATGCGTCCCGCGAACACGTCGCGGCCCCGCTCGCCGCCGCCGTCCGGACCGATCTGCACGCTCAGCCTGGTGCCGAGGTCGAGGGTGGAGCGGTCGAGGAAGAGGTACCCCGGTATCCGGTTGGTGGTGCCCCAGTTGTTGAACGTCGCCTCGCACCATGACATCCCGGCGATGCTCTCCTCAACGGTCAGCGACAGGACGTTCTGCATGGCTCTGGCGTCGCGCGTCCCGTTGAGGGTCAGCGACGGCGTCGAGACGTAGGAAGTGGTGAGGGTCATGGCTCAGTCCGCCCTCAACCGGTCTGCCCGCAGGAGCATCGCGTGGTGCCAGGCGAGCAGGCTCCGCTCGATCTGGCGGGGCCCCGGCTGCGGGCTCCGGCCGGCGGCGGCGTCCCCGGCGTCCCTGACTGCGGACTGCGGCTCGGCGAGGATCTCCAGCTCGCGGATCTCGATGGGCATGCTGCTCCTCCTCAGCCCGCGCTCGCGCTGGCGCTGGCGTCGATGACGGTTCCGGGCGGTACGAGTCGCGGGTTGTCGATGCCGTTGGCGCTGGCGAGCGCCTTCCACGAGGTCTGGCCGCCGGACCGGGCGGCGATGGCCTGGACGGTGTCGCCGGACTGCGCGAGGGTCACCGTGGTGGTGCCCACGGAGGCGCCGGCGGAGGCGTTGGCCGAGAAACCGGCGCCCGCGGTCAGGCCGGCCGAGGCGCCGAACGACGCGGAGGCACCAAAGCTCGCGGAGCCCCCGAAGCTCGCGGAGGCGCCCGCCCCCAGTCCGTTGCCGGTGCCTGCCCCGCCCTGGCCCGACTCGGGGTCGCGCGGTGAGACCTCGTTCAGGCTCAGGTGCACCGCGGCCCGCAGGGGCACGCCGTCCTCGGAGAAGAAGTCGATGCTCTGGCTCATCGAGGAGACCGTCCCGTAGAAGAGGAAGGTCCCCCAGTTGAACCGGATGACCTTGCGAGCCGGGGCCTTGGACTGCTGCGAGGTGGCCGGGGCCAGCGGCCGGGTGAGCCGGACGATCTGGTCGGTCCTGGCCTGGACCGACTCCCCGGTCGTGGACGTGTCGAAGGTCAGGTCGACCGTCAGCGAGGTGGTCAGCCCCGTCTGCTGGGCGGGTCCCTCGCTCCAGGTGCCGGAGGAAGTCGTCGTTGAGCCTGGGGTCGGCCCGGTCGGGTTGTAGCTCAGCGCAAGACTCTTGGGGTCGAAGTCCACGGTCAGCGCCACGCCACCGGCAGTCGCGCGGTTGCCCCCCAGATCCCACTCGGTGATC
>JBDTBX010000046.1:0-2801 GCA_039923915.1 Nostocoides sp.
CCGCGAGGGGGCCGACGCAGAGGTCATCGACTGCTCCGGGAACGACTCGCCGTTCGGGGCGTGGCTGCGCGCCACCGGGCACACCCCGGTCGAGTGGTCGCTCCCGGCGCCCGAATCCCCCCTCGACGCAGTCGAACTGGACTCCGGCAGCTGCGACGTCCTGACCATGCTCCACCCCAACGACTGCGACAGCGACGACATCGACAACCTGCTCACCCAGGCCACGTGGGTGCTCCGCCGGGGTGGGCTGCTGAGCTTCACCCTCGCCGCCGGGTCGGCCGCCGTCCCGGGAGCAGTCGCGCCCGCGGACATCCGCAGCGTCCTGGCTCGCGCGGACGCGCGGGGCCTCGTGCTCGCCGGGGATCTCGACGGCGACATCACCGAGCGGCTGCGTGGCGCCAGTCTTCGTGGGGAGAGTCTGGACGCGGCATACGGGATCGTCCGGCTCACCTTCAGGAGGCGCTGACCGATGCGCTCCAGGGTGTTCAACGCGATCCGGATCGGCGTCCTCGTCCTCATCCTGGCGGCGGTCGGTGTGGCGCTCTGGCGCAACTGGACAGAGGTCTCCAGCGAGCTCGGCAAGGCCTCGCTGACGGCGCTGGCCGAGGCGTTCGTCCTCGCCCTGCTGTCCCCGCTGTTCACGATGCTCGGCTGGCGGGTGCTCCTCGGCGACCTCGGCAGCCGCCTGCACCACGCCGAGGCGGCGAGCGTCTTCTTCGTCGGCCAGCTCGGCAAGTACCTGCCCGGCTCGGTGTGGACCGTCGTCGCCCAGACCGACATGGCCGCCCGGCTCTCGGTGCCTCGCCGGCGGACCGCTGTCGTCGGCCTCGTCCTGCTGTTCACCTCGGTGCTCTGCGGAGGGCTCGTCGGGCTGCCCGCCGTGCCGTTGGTCCTCAAACAGCTCGGGATCGGCGTGCCGGCCTGGGTGTTCGTCGTCCTCGGCGGGCTCGCGCTGCTCGTCATGGTGCCTGCCGTCCTCAACCGGGTCATCGCGATGGCCCTGCGGCGGCTTCGCCGCGAACCGCTGGAGCAGGCCTTCACTGCGCGGGCGCTGATCCTGGCGCTGTGCTGGTTCGTCCTGGCCTGGCTGGTCATGGGTGCGGCCGTGTGGGTGCTCGCCCACGATCTCGGCCCCCCCGACGGCACGACCCGGCACATCCTCGTCGTCACCGTCAGCGGGTTCGCGCTCGCCGGGATCGTCGGCATGCTCGGCTTCCTCGTGCCGGCCGGTGTCGGCATCCGCGACGGCCTGCTCATCGTCGTCCTCGGCACCGTGCTGCCCGTCGCGACGGCCACGGCGGTCGTCATCCTGTCCCGCTTCCTCACCGTCGTCACCGACGTCCTGGTCGCCCTCGCCGGCTGGACCTGGGGGCGTCGCCACCACCTCCTAGGATCAAGGACGTGACCCCGCGCGAGGAGCAGCCGGCGTACTCCGAGCTGATGGACAAGATGCTCGACGAGGGCCGGCGACGAGCCAAGGCGGCCAAGCTGATCGCCGTCCTGCGACACGCCCTGGGGCGGGCCGACCTCACCGCCCTGACCGCCCTGGACGTGGGCTGCTCGGCCGGGTTCATCGCCGACGAGCTGGCTCTGGCCGGTGCCCGCACGACCGGCGTCGACATCGACGAGCCCGGCCTCGCCAAGGCGCGGGCCAGGTTCGGGGACCGGGTCGACTTCCGGTTCGCCCGCGGCGAGGCGCTGCCGTTCGACGACGGCACCGTCGATGTCGTCGTCCTCAACCACATCTACGAGCACGTCGTCGACCCGGTTGCCGTCGTCGCCGACATCCACCGCGTCCTCGCGCCGGGCGGTGTCCTCTATGCCGGCCTCGGCAACCGGCTGGGCGTTCTCGAGCCGCACTACCGCCTGCCGTTCCTCTCCTACCTGCCGCAGCGTGCGGCCGACCGCTACCTGCGGCTCACCCGCAAGGGCGAGCACTACTACGAGCACTTCGAGACCCGGGCCGGCCTCCGTCGCCTCTTCGCGGCCTACGACATCTGGGACTACACGCTCCCGGTCCTGGCCGACGCGGCCGCCTTCGCCGGCTCCGACGTGGTTCCGCAGTGGGTGGGGCGGATCCCCGAGCCGCTGCTCGCGGCCAGCCTCCCCGTCGTGCCCACCTATGTGTGGGCTGCCTTCAAGCAGCCGGGTATGCCGCGGGGGCCGCGCCTGCGGGTCCCGCCGCGCCACCTCGGCTGACGGCCTCGAGCAGATGACCCCTGTCCCACCCCTCGTCCGACGGGTGCGGCTGACCGGGCCGTACTCGCTGTCCCAGACCGTCGGCGCCCTCCGACACGGGGGCAGCGATCCGACCTGTCGGGTCGTCGGCGGGGTGTGGTGGTTCGGCCAGGCGACGCCTGACGGACCGGCGTCGTTGGCCCTGTGGTGGGACCCCTCGGCAGGCGAGGTGTGCGGGGCGGCGTGGGGGCCGGGAGCGGCGTGGTCGCTCGATCGCCTTCCGGCGCTCACCGGTGCCCATGACGACCGCTCGGGCTTCGTCGCGCACGACGAGCTGGCGTCCGCGGGCCTCAAGGCCAACCCGGGCTGGCGGATCCCGGCGTCGGGGCTCGTGGTGCACTCCCTCATCGCCGCGATCATCGAGCAACGGGTCACCGGCAAGGAGGCGTTCGCCTCGCAGGCACGGCTCATCCGGCGCTTCGGTTCGCCGGCCCCGGGGGAGGGCGCCGCGGTCGGTCTCTTCGTTCCGCCCGCGCCTCGCGAGTGGGGCCAGATCCCGTCCTGGGAGTGGATCGGCGCCGGCGTCGATCGGGCCAGGTCCGGTGTGGCAGTGCGGGTTTCGT
>JBDTBX010000047.1:0-5945 GCA_039923915.1 Nostocoides sp.
CCTGAAGAACATGATGTCCACGCCCACAACGACGGGCACCATGAGTAGCGCGTAGAGCACCAAGGTTGACGTTCGTCCCATCGCTTGCTCCGACCTCAGGCCTTGATTCGACGAGCTGCCCGAGCCGCCGCAGAGACCCACCCGGCTGATCCGGACACCCGGACCTCGACAGAAGTCTTGCGGAGGCTGCCTCGGGCAACGGCCACGATCTTGCGGACCCGGCGTTGGTCGACTCGAGTGAGGGGATGGTCGAGGGCGACGAGGATCCGATGGACCTCCGGGCAGTCGGCGATCGTGTCCAGGGCCGACGAGAGTTCGGCGACCGGCGCCTTGCGCCAGGTGAGGCATCCTCGCCGAAGGGCCGCCGCCGGCACCACGAACTGCAGTCGCCGGCTGGCCTGTTCCGTGATCGGAGCGAACCGGTTCGGCCCGAGAACGCCTTCGTCGCTGGCAGCTGAGACGGCCATCGCATCGCCCAGCACGATGTCAGCACGCTCGTGGCCGGTGCCGACGAGGCCCGATCGAAGGGCCCCCATGACGTCGCCGGACTGGGCGTCCGATCCCAGCGGGAGGCCGCAGAGCCGGACACCACAACCTCGTGCCGTGTCGACAACGCGTCGGATGACCTCCTCCCTCGTGCGGAGCCGGCTCGGCCACACGACGGCAGCGACGCCCGAAGTTGCGCACTGACGGACGGCGGCCTCGGCGATCAAGGGGGATGTGAGGATCGCTGCGACATCGGTGCCGTTCGGCGCCGGGGCGGGCCAACGGACCTCCGTCAGCCGACCGGCGAACCCCGCTGCCCTGGTGTTCTGGGCAACCAGGTCGGCCAGTTTGGCGTGGCGAAGGTCGTGGACGATGCAGATCGTCCGCGGGTCGCCAGCCCGGGCCACCGCAGCCGCTCGGGCCGTGGCAGCTCTGGCAGCGACGCGTTCTTCATACCCGTCAGAGGTCGACAGGTCGACGACGACGTCCACCTCGCCCTGCGACGGCAGACTCACCGACCTGACCAGTCCGAGCTGCCCGAAGACGTCGAGCATCGGTTGGTTGTCGGCCAGGACGAGCGCGGTCAACTGCGCCAGACCATGCTCCTTGGCGCGACGTGCCAGATGCTCAAGCAGCAGGGTCCCGATGCCGTCACCCTGCGCGTCGTCCGACACGGCGATGGCGACCTCAGCCGAGCCTGTCCGGCCAGGGTGAAGCGAGGCTACGGCGACGATTCGCTGGTCCTCGAGCGCCAACAGCGCACAGAGAGTCTGGTCCGGTGACACCAGGCTGTCGAGGTAGTGCTGGGACGATGTTCGCGAACCGCTGAGAAACCGGTGATACGTCGAGGTCGGTGACAGCCCCGCAAAGAACTCGGCCAGTGCAGACGTGTCGTCGGGGGTCAACTCACGCAGCACCAAGGGTTTGCCCGTCCTGGTCAGCGTGTGCCACGGGTGGGGCATCGGGTCAACGTTGATCACAGTGATCACCTCTGGTGACAGGGGACCACGCAAGAGGCCCGGTCGAGCAGAGTCGAAGGTCCCGACTTTCTGAGGGTGGCAGGGCTGCCTCACCAAGAAGGCCTGCGGTGATGCTCAGATCGGGTTTCGGGACCTTTGGCCCGGGTGCACGCCCGTCACCGCCTCGACACTGGGCCAGTCAGGGCACGACCGCCTCAACCGACGTTCGCGTGCCACCGTTCTGCGAACGGAACCACCGTGTCACAACATCTCGCCCTCGTACCTAGCCGCATGGCCATCCATTGGGGGTTCCTGCAGGTCAGCTGGGGCAACCTCATTCTCCTGATCGCCATGGTCGTCGTCTTCGTCCTGGCCCTGCTCCTCCCCTTCCCCACCGAGGAGGACCAGTCATGACCGCCCTTCCCGACACGCGCGCCCAGGGGCGGTCGACCTGGACCGCTTGGCTGCGGGAACGGATCGTCCACACGGTGCCGCCCGGTCAGTGGCTGCCGGAACGGCAGCCCGCCTACATGGCCTCGTGGATCTATGTGTTCGGGGTCGCCTGCCTGTCCTCCCTCGTCGTCGTCATCGGCTCCGGGTGCGTCCTGGCCGTCGGAGGAGCCGCGTGGTGGCACACGAACTCGCTGGGCCATTTCGTGAACTCCGTCCACCTGTGGAGCGTGGAGTTGTTCTTCGCCACCATGGTCATCCACATCTGGGGCAAGTTCGCCATGGCGGCCTGGCGGGGCCACCGCGGCATGACCTGGTTGACCGGCGCCCTGGCCTTCTTCGGTTCGGTCGGCACGGCCTTCACCGGTTACGTCATCCAGGGCAACATGGACAGCCAGTGGATCGCCAGCCAGGCCAAGGACGGACTCAACGCAGCCTTCGTCGGTTCCCGGTTCAACGTCCTGAACTTCGGCCAGATGCTCCTGTGGCACGTGACCCTGCTGCCGCTGGTCGTGGGTGTCATCGTCGGGATCCACATCGTTCTGGTCCGACGCCGCGGCGTCGTCCCCCCGATCGGGGCGGCCGACCCGGTACCGGCCTTGTCGGGCACAGCCGCACAGGAAGAAGACTGACATGGCACGTACCCGCCGCTCAGACACCACACCGGATTCGCACGCCTTCCCGACCCGGCGCTACGACCTGGTCAAGGAGTTCGTCATCGCCTTGGCGGTCATGACCGTCCTGTCCCTGCTCGCCGCTGCCGTCTTCTCCTCTCCCGACGACCATGCCATCACGATGAAGGACTGGGCCACCGCAGCACCCAACGACGTCACGGCCACTGCGGTCGGCGAGTTGGCTGGCACGACCACGACCGCCGGGTACGGGTCCCCGTACAACACGGCCTCGGACGGCCAAACGCTTGGCCCGCTGCACCTGCAGAAATGGGCCGGCGTCACCATTCCGGTTGACGCGGCCAAGGATCTGGTCCTTGACCCCGTGCGGACCATGACCGGCGACTCGGCCGTCGTATCCGCCCTGACGTCGTGGGACACGGCCGGCGCCGACCAGCAGACCACGTGGGCCACCACGTACGGGGACGCACTGGCCAAGGCGCCCGACGGCGACCCCGCCAAGGTCGCGACTGGCGACTACGGACCAGTCCCCGCTCTCGCCGCAGGCGAGCTCACCTTGGCCCGCAGCGGCGCCCTTGAGGGCCTGCTCACCACCAAGGAAAACTTCTTCGGCGGCGACAGCACCAAGGCGCTGCTCCTCCTGTCCGACGGCACCTACCTCGAGAGCCTGGCCCGCGCCCAGAACCTGGGCGGCGACCAATGGGGCATCGTCAACGAGACGGGCAACTACCCCGGCCAACCGTGGTTGTGGCTCTACAGCGTCTGGTACCAGATCTCGCCGTTCAACACCTCAGCCAACGCCGACATCCAGATCTGGGCCCTCATGATCGTGCTCAGCGTTGGCTTTGCGCTCAGCCCGTGGATCCCCGGGGTGCGCGACATCCCTCGAGTGCTGCGGATCCACCGCCTCATCTGGCGCCACTCAGCGGCCCCAGCGCATCGTTCAGGCCGGTGATGGTGGACGAGGACTGCGGACGGGTCGTCGTCCCCGACGGGTCGCTCTGCCACCGCTTCGGCGAGGCCGGGACGGGCCACGGGAACCTCGAGCTCGGCGACCTGCGCGCTTCGACACGACCGATGGGTCGGACCCTGTCAACGACAAGGTGATGTATGCCGTGCTCGACTCGGTCATCGTCCTCGGCATGTCGAACACGGTGGCGGGCAGCCAGCCCTCCTTCGGTGGCGAGTACGACTACCGCGAGGGCGTCTCCCTGTGGTTCGGTAGGGGCACGGACTCCCAAGCCCCGCAACGAGGTTGGGACCGCCCGACCCTGACCAAGGAATGAGCGACCGATGAGCAACGAGGTCCACGAACCGCAGGCCCGGCCCGATCACCCCGAGGTCGTGGACCTGACTCAGCTGGCCGACGTTCTCCTTCAACGTGCCGGCACGGACTCCCAACGCCGGGCCAGCCACCTGGTGGTCAACGGCCCGGCCCAGCGGGCCGTCCTGATGGCGATCCTCGCCGGATCGGGTCTCGGTGAGCACGCCTCACCCCCGGCGGCCACCCTGCACGTGTTGCGCGGCCGGGTCCGCCTGCACGCCGGTGACACGGACGCGTGGCTGGTGCATGCCGGGCAGGTGGTCCCGGTCCCGCCTGACCGGCATGCCGTCGACGCCCTCGAGGACAGTGTCATCCTGCTGACGGTCGCGCTGCAGCCCTGACACACCGGCTCCAGGCGTTTCACCCAGGTGGTTGTGGGTCGACCCCGGGCAGCACGATGGCGAACGTCGCGCCTCCCTCGGGCGTCTCGCTGATGTCGAGGCGCCCGCCGTGGGACCGGACGACCTGGGTGACCAGGGCGAGCCCCAGCCCGACCCGCTGCCCACCCCGGCCGGTTTCGGCCGCGGTCCGTCCGCGCCGGAAGCGTCCGGCCAGCATCGCGGTCTCGGCCGGGTCGACCCCCTCACCGTGGTCGACCACCGTGACGACCACCGTGTCGGCGGCGACCGACACCCCGGCCTCGACGTCGGCACCGACCGGGGAATGGGCGATCGCGTTGTCGATGAGGGCGACGATCGCCCGGCGCAGACCCGAGGGGGTCGCCAGGACCGCTCCGCTGACGCCATGAGGCGCGCGGAGCGCGACGCCGCGGTCGGCGGCATACGGCGTCATGCTCGCCACGACCTCGGCCACCAGGCCACCGACGTCGAGTCGGACAGCGCTCTCCGGGAGGTCGCCCAACTGTGCCGCCTGGAGCAGCTCGGAGACGACGTCGCCCATGGCCCGGGTGTCGGCCACCAGGTGGTCGGCGTCGCGGCGCACGGCCGCTGAGGTGTCGGTTGGCAGCCGTCGGCGCAGGAGCTGTGCCCGAGTGCTGATCACGGCGAGGGGGGTCCGGAGTTCGTGGCTGGCGTCGGCGATGAACTGGTCCTGGAGTCGCAACGCCTCGCCGAGTGGTCGGACGGCCCGGCGACCGGCGAGGAGGCCGATGAGGGCCGCGAGCGCCACGCCGACCGCTCCGGTCAGCCCCACCGCCCGCAGCAGGCGGCTCTCCTCCTCGCGGTGGCGAGTGATGTCGTACACCGCAACGAGCCTCACCCCCGGCCGGACGGACACCCATGCCGGCCACGAGCTCCCTTGCGTGGTAAGGGTGCTCGATCCTGATGCGACCACCGGGAGCGCCGCGAGGGCCACTGCGGCCACTCGTACAGGGGCGGGGATCGAGGCCGTGGTCGTCACGGATCCGCCACGATCGACGAGGAGCCACACCCCGCTGGGCGGGTCGCCGGCGTCGTCGGCGTTCGTGGCGACAGTCCGCAACGTGGCGGCGATGTCCCGCGTTTGGGCACGGTCGAACAGCACCCCGACCCCAGCGGTCACGAGCAACACGAGGATCGCCGCCGCGAGACCGATCTGTAGGGCGATGGCGCGGGCCGCCGATCGGGCAGCGCGGCGCGCCGGGTCGTTCAGGACCGCCGGTCTGCCGGCACGGTTCGGCATCGTTCAGCCGGATCCGAGGCGATAGCCGATGCCGTGGACCGTCTCGACGATCTGCTTGCCGAGCTTGCGTCGCAAGTAGTAGACGTAGGTGTCCACCGCCCCGAGGGTGTCGGCGTTGTCGAAGACCCGGTCGAGCAGCTCGTCGCGGGGGAAGACTCGCTTGGGTGACCGGGCGAAGGTCTCCAGGAGCAGCGCCTCGCGGCGCGACAACTGGACCTCGCCGGTCCCGCCGAGCACGCGCCCCTGGCCGACGACGAGCGACCGGTCGCCGATGGGGAGTTCGGAACGGGTCGGGGCCATCGGGCGGAGCAAGGCTCGCAGCCGGGCGAGCAGCTCCTCGACGTCGCACGGCTTGACGAGGTAGTCCTGGGCGCCGGCATCCAGGCCCTCGACCTTGTCGCCGACCGTCCCTCGGGCGGTGAGCAGCAGGGCCGGAGCGATCACTCCCTTGGCCCTCAGCCGGCCGATGAGCTC
>JBDTBX010000048.1:0-6557 GCA_039923915.1 Nostocoides sp.
CTTGGGTTCGTCGACACGCTGACGTAGCCCTCGCGTACACCGCCCACGCGCATCGGCCATGAACCCGAGCGTCTAACCTGCCCCACTTCGCCGCGAGTGGGCTATCAGGCCATGGGCAATGCGGTCGCGATCCGCTCGACGAGCTCTTCGATCTGCGTTGTCATGGTGGGTCCTGCTGCGAGGAGCTGCGGGTAGAGCATCTTCGGCCACAGCGCCTGCACCCCGCGCGTGGTGAAGGCGCCGCCGAGCAGGGGCCAGTCCGCGTCGAGGAAGCAGAGCACCCCGAGCAGCGGCACCTCCTCGCCGATGACCCCGCGCACGACGTCCATCTGCTTGAGCACGCCATCCACCAGCTTCGTGCAATCGCGCGACCCGACCAGCAGCCGCTCACGCCGCGGCGCGAACAGCCCACCTTCAACCTTCAGATGCGGTCGGCCCTTGTACCGCTTCGCGTCGATCACGAACACCCCGGACCCGGCCACCGCGATGTGGTCGACGTTCGCCCGTGTTCCCGGGATGCGTCGGTCGTGCAGTACCTGCAGCGAGTCGCCGGCCCGAGCGTCCAAGCCCCGTCCGAGCTTCTCCTCCCCTTCCGCACCGACCTCCCACGCGCGGGTCGACTGCGGCTCCTCCGTCACCGCGAGGATGAACCCGCCCAGCTTCGGATGCGCCACCCGGACCCTTTCCTCCCGGGCAGCCTTGCGCCGGTCGAACTCCCGCCGCGCGGACGCCCCAGCAGCCCCACTATCGACTTCTCCCTGCCGTTGATCGACGTCGCTGACTTCCGCCAGCGCGTCACCACTCCCACCAGGCGCCGCCTGATCGTCCTCCACGACCGCGATATCCGTCTCATGCGTCACGCAGCGCACGGTCTTGCTCGCCCGCTCGTAGATCGCTGGCTCCCCCGCCGGCAGACCGACACCGCACACCCGGCATGTCCCCGCGTACCGGAGCCGCATCCGCTTCTCCCCCGCACCCTCCTGCACACCCGCAACCTAGGGCCCCGCACCCAGGAACGGCCACCGATTCGTACCTGCTCGCCCCTGACGACCCGCCCAGACGCACGGAATCCCGAAACGCCTTCAACCTCATTCCCTCTGCACGACGCGACTCCCTTACAGCGCGCCAACTCGCCCCTCCGTTACGTCCTTTGACGAGTCCGAAGACCCGTCCCTGGACGGACCGCGAGAAGCCTCTACATCGAGCGGCACGCATGCTACGAAGGTCCGTAGATCGGTCCGCCCGCGGGGGCGGGCCGAACGTCGTTTCCAGGCTAGTTGACGGGCAGTGACGGGTGGTGGGGCGAGTGCATGGCGGGGTGAAGTTCTACCGCGGGTCGGCGGCCGCGGCCCGCTGTTATGTCGAGGCCGACCGGTCCCGCGCCGATGACTACTACCTGGCCGAGGGCAGCGGACTCGCCACCCGGTACGTCGCCACCGCCTGTGACGGGGACGTCCCTCCGGCCGTCACCTACGGGGGGACGTTGGACGGGCCAGCGTATGAGCGGTGGGTCGCCGGATACGACGTCGAGACCGGGGCTTCGAAGGGGCGCCTGCGGACCGACGAGAGGGGGCTGCGGTTCGTCGAGGTCGTCGTCAACGGACCGAAGACCTGGTCCCTGGCCGCGTCCCTGCACCACGACGTCGCGGAGGCGTACGACGCCGCGCAGGAGCGGGCGGCGCGGGAGATCATCGGGTGGCTCGCCGCGCACGCCACCACCCGGGTCGGGCCGCGGGGCCGGCAGGTCCAGGTCCCTGTCAACCGGCTGGAGGCGGTGGTGGTGCGGCACTACACGTCGCGGGCGGGGGACCCGCACCGGCACCTGCACCTCCAGGTCAACGCCCGCGTCCTGGCCGGCGGACGCTGGCGGGGCCTGCACTCGGTCGGGGTGGTGGACTCCATCCATGCGGTGAATGGGATCGGGCACGCCGCGGTCGCTTGCGATCCCGGCTTCCGCCGGGCGCTGGCAGCACGCGGCTACCACCTCGACCCGGCCACGGGGGAGGTGGCTGAGCTCGCCCGGTACGTGGGCCGGTTCAGTTCTCGTGCAGCTCAGATCGCCCGGAACATCGATCGGTACGAGGCCGCGTGGCGGGCCGAGCATCCCGGCGCCGAGCCCGGGCCCGACCTGCGCCGGGCGTGGGACCGGCGGGCGTGGGCGCAGGCGCGACCCGACAAGGTCACCCCCACCAGCGGGGCGGACCTGGCCGCGCGGTGGCGCGAGGAGCTGCACGACCTCGGCTTCACCCCTCCACCGCCCGACCCGGACCTGGGCGCCGGGCTCGAGGGGACGGCGGTGGGGCGGGTCGACCGGAACGCCGTGGCCGACCTGGTCCTGACCCGGCTCGGCGCCCGCCGGTCGGCCTGGAACGCCGCCGACATCCGTGGCGAAACCGAGCAGATCGTCGCCGGTCTCGACGTCATCACCGAGGCCGCGGTCCGCGGAGAACTCGTCGAGGACCTGACCGCACGTGCTGTTGATCGTTGCGTGCCGCTGTTGGAGCGTCCCGATGTCCCCGAGCACGTGCGGTCGCTGACGTCACAGCGGGTGCTCGACGCCGAAGCCGACATCACCACGCGCCTCGCCGCCCGCGCCGAACACCCCGGCACGCCGGAGCCGGTGGGTGAGCGGGTCGGCGAGCGGCTCCTGGACCCTGCCCAACAAGGCGCGGTGGCCGCGCTGACCGGCACCGCGCGGCTGGTCGTCGTCGAGGGTGCCGCCGGGGCGGGGAAGACCACCGCACTCGCCGCCACCCGCGACCTCCTGGACTGGCGGGGGCAACGACTGGTCGTGGTGACGCCGACGCTGAAGGCCGCCCAGGTCGTGCAGGCCGAGACCGGCGCAGACGCGTTCTCCGCCGCGTGGCTGGCCCACCACCACGGCCACCGTTGGGACAGCGACGGACACCGCTGGCACGAACAGACACCCGTTGACCCGCTGGCGCGGCTGCTGCCCGGCGACCTGCTCGTCGTCGACGAGGCCGGCATGCTCGACCAGGACACGGCACAGGCACTGCTGCACATCGCCGACACCGCCGGCGCCCGCCTCGCCCTGGTCGGGGACCCACACCAGCTGCCCGCGGTCGGCCGCGGTGGCGTCCTGGACCACGCCACCCGCTGGACTGCACCCGGCGCGCACGTGCTCCTCGACGGAATCCACCGGTTCACCGACCCTGACTACGCCGCCCTCACCCTCCTCATGCGCACCGGGACCCGCTCGGCCGAGGTATTCGACGCCCTCTACGAGCGCGGGCAGGTCGTCATCCACCCCAGCCATGTCGAGCGCACCGCCGCCCTCGCCCACGCCGACGGGCTCGTCATCGCCGACACCCGCGAACAGGTCGCCGCCCTCAACGCCGCCATCCGCGACGACCGCCGCACCGACACCCGCCTCCCGACCGGGCTGCCTGTCACCACCGGCGCCGGCGAGACCGTCTCGGCCGGGGACCTGGTCGCCACCCGACGCAACCACACCGACCTCGGTGTCGCCAACCGCGACCGCTGGACCATCACCACCGTCAAGACAGATGGCTCGCTCACCGTCCACGGCCGGCGCGGCACCCGGCACCTCCCCGCCGACTACGTCCAGGACCACGTCGAGCTCGCGTACGCCACCACCGTCCACGGCGCCCAAGGCGACACCGTCCCCGCCGCCCACTTCCTCCTCGACGACACCACCGGCGCCGCAGCCGCCTACGTCGCCATGACCCGCGGCCGGCACGCCAACACCGCCCACCTCGTCGCCGACATCCTCGAGGACGCCCGCGCCCTCTGGGTCACCACCTTCAGCCGCGACCGCGCCGACCTCGGACCCGCCCACGCCGCCCACCACGCCGACGAGGACATCGACCGCTACGGCCCCCAACCACGACCCGTCGACCCACACCTCCCAGGAGTCCCCGGCCGTCGTCGTCCGCCCGACCGCATCCCCTGGCAGCCCACGTCCCCCGACCGGTCCCCACGTATCGGACGGTAACGATTCGGTGACGAGTGCCTCCCTGGAGGTCCACAGGCGGCGGTCCGACGGCCTTTGGAAGACAAAGCACCACTCGTCGACACCGGAGCCCGCGCATGAACCCCATCGAGGTCCCCACCCACTGGGACGACACTGCTCTGCTCACCTTCGAGCAGTTCTGCACCCTCATCCACACCCCCCAACGCACCGTCCGCGACTGGCGCCGCCGCGGCGTCGGCCCCCGCTGGTCCAGGTTCAACGGCACCGGACGCCTCTACACCACCGTCGCCGAAACCCGCCGCTGGCTCGGCATCCCCCGCCCATGACCACCGATGCCCGCCGCTCCTACGAGTCCCTCGCCCAGGCCGCGGAGAGAACCGGGATCAGCACGAAGACGCTTCGACGGCACGTCGCTGCCGGAGCGTTGACTGCCTACCGCTGCGGACGCCTGATTCGGCTCGACCCGGAGGACGTGGACCGGATGATGGTCCGGGTCCCCAACGGACGGTGACCGATCCGCTACTGGCCGCCAGGGTTGGACATCCGAGAAAGCGCCTCGGCGATCTGCCGGTCGCGACCCTGCGCGGCGTGCTGGTAGCGGAGGGCGGCGTTGACGCTGCTGTGGCCGAGGCGCTGCTGGAGCTCGGCGAGAGTCGCGCCCGCCATCGCAGCCATCGTCGCGCCGGTGTGGCGCAGGTCGTGGATCCGCAGGTCCGGGCGACCGGCCGCAGCCCGCGCCTCCTTCCAATACTTGTAGAAGCCCGACGGCTGCAGGCTCGAGACCCCGTCCGCCGCCGGGAAGAGGAGGTCGTTGGCCCGCGGACCGGTGAAGAGCTCGAGGTGGTGTGCCAAGGCAGGCACGACGTGGGGCGGGATCGCCACGGTCCGGATGCCTGCAGCGGACTTCGGTGTACCGACGACGGCTCGGCCGTGGACCTGCGAGACGGCGCGCTCGACGCGGACGGTCCCGTTGAGAAGGTCGACGTCTTGACGACGCAGTTCGAGCATCTCCCCCGAGCGCAGAGCGCACCAGGCGCCGAGGAGCACCAGCGCCCGATAGCGCTCGGGCATCGCCGCGACGATGACCGCCAGCTCCTCGACCGACGCGGGCCGGACGTCGCGCGCTCGGGGCGCATTCGAAGCGCCACGAATGCGGCACGGGTTGGCGTCGACGAGGTCATCGGCGACGGCGGTGTTCATCACCGCCTTGAGGACCCCGTAGGCGCGGGCCCGGACCGTCGGGGTTCCAGGGTCCATCGACGACCACCACACACGGACGTCTGGCGGCTGGATCTCGACCAGCGGCCGAGCCCCGAACGCCGGCAGGAGGTACTTCGAGAGGATGTGCTCGTATCCCTCCCGGGTCTTCGGCTTGATGTCGCGCATCGCGACCCACGTCGTCGCGTAGTCGCCGAAGGTCTCGAGAACCGGCGGCGGCGCGGGCGGCTCAGAAGGCTTCGCCCGCTCCCAGGTGCCGTCCGCGATCTTCCGGTGCTCCATGCCGAGCCAGCCCTCGGCGTCCGCCTTCGTGAAGAAGGTGACCGGGGCGTTGAGCCGGCGGAGGTCGGGCGCCATGTAACTGGCCTGCCAACGCCCCGAGGGCAGCTTCCGGATTCGGCCGAACCCGCGCTGACCGACTCGCCCGCTCATGACGTGCCGGGATGGCACGACGGATTTCGTGCCGCCTGCGTGCCATCCTGGCGACCAAGTCTGTCCATCGGTGACCCCCTGTGTCCACGTCGGCTACGGTGCCGACAGGGCGCATCATCGCAGGTGAGAGGGGTTACAGGCAAGGTCAGGAGCGAGAGCTGGCGGGGGGACTCGAACCCCCAACCCCCTGTTTACAAGACAGGTGCGCTACCGATTGCGCCACGCCAGCATGGTTTGCGTGCAGCAGGCTACCCGGCGCCAGCACCCATCTGGTGCGCCGCCCAGCCAGCCCGAGGCGAAGTGTGGATGAAATAGTTCGCGTCCCCGCCGCGTGTCGGTCACGCCGATGTCACCCGCACTGCTTATAAATGGACTGACCGGGCCAGGTATGAGCTGGCCCGGCCTGACGTTTCCAGGGGAGAAGCGCCGGCAAGTCGCTCGCCGAGGTCAGCGCGGAGCCATCCGCAGCGCACCGTCGAGGCGGATCACCTCGCCGTTGAGCATCGCATTGTCGACGATGTGCCGGACCAGGCTGGCGTACTCGGCCGGGTCGCCGAGCCGCGCCGGGTGCGGAACCGCCGCTCCGAGCGCCGCGATCGCCTCCTCGGGCAGTCCGGCCAGCATCGGCGTCATGAACGTCCCCGGCGCCACCGTCGTCACCCGGATCAGCTTGTCGGCGAGGTCGCGCGCCGCCGAGAGGGTCAGCCCGACGACCCCACCCTTGCTCGCGGCATACGCCGCCTGCCCGATCTGCCCGTCGTATGCCGCGATGCTCGCCGTCAGGACCGCGACGCCACGCTCACCGTCGAGGGGCTCGTTCTCGGCCATGGCGGCAGCGGCGAGGCGCAGCACGTTGAAGGTACCCACGAGGTTGATGTCGATGACGCTCTGGAACGTCTCCAGCGGGAGTGGTCCGCTCCGGCCGACGATTCGTCCGGGCGTGCCGATGCCC
>JBDTBX010000049.1:0-11460 GCA_039923915.1 Nostocoides sp.
GGGAGATGATCTTGCCGTCCTTCTGGGTGTAGAGGTTGACCGTGCCGCTGCCGGGCGGCAGGTCACCGTCGGGGGCGAACTTGATCTGGGCCGTGATACCGGCGTAGTCGGTCTTGTTGACCTGGTCGTTGACGGAGGCGCGGGTGACCGAGCCGGCCGCCTTGGCCGCCTTGATCGCTGCGATCACGATGTTGGCCGCGTCGTACGCCTCGGGGGAGTACGTCGACGGCGGGGTGTTGAACTTCGCCGTGTAGGCCGCGGCGAAGTCCTTGGCGCTCGGTGCGACGGTGGCGTCCTGGCAGCCACAGCTGAAGAACCAGCCGTTGCCCGCCGCGCCGGCGCCGGTGGTGAACACCGAGGACTTGACACCATTGCCGGCCACGCGAGCGCCGGGGTAACCGACGGCCGTCAGCGCCTTGGCGAACAGTGCGCCCTGCGCGTCGTAGCCGCCGTAGAACATGGCGTCCGCTCCGGACTGCTTGACGGTCTGGGAGATGGCGCCGTAGTCGGTGGTCTTGGCGTCGACGCCGGCCGTCTGAACGGTCACGCCCTTGGCCTTCAGCTCCTTCTCGACTGCTCCAGCAACACCTGCGCCGTAGTCAGAGAGGTCGTTGACGACGAAGACCTTCTTGAACTTCTTGGCCATCCAGTCGGCGACGGCGGGGCCTTCGGCGTAGTCGTTGGGGTTGACGCGGTGCCAGGTCTTGAAGCCGAGGGTCTGCAGCGTGCCGTTGCTGGCCGACGGGTTGACGATGGTCAGGCCGGCTCCTCCGTAGATGTTGCCGACAGCCTTGCTGGCGCCGGAGAACGACGGTCCGACGACGCCCATGACGGTGGCGTCCTGGAGAACCTGGGCGGCAGCGGCAGGCGCCTTGGACGGGTCGCCGCCGTCGTCCGCCTTGAGCAGCTTCAGGGTGAAGCCGAGGTCCTTCTTGGCGTTGGCCTGGTCGATGGCCAACTCGACGGCGTTGACCTCGTTGATGCCGAGCTGGGCGTTGTCGCCGGACAGTGGGCCTTCGAAAGCCACGGTGTAGGTCGAGCCGCCGCCGCCCGACGCCGAGCCCGAGGAGAGTCCTCCGCCGGTGGTCGAGTTCGAGCAGGCCGACAGTGCAAGGGCGCCAACCGCGCTCAGAGCCGCGACGTTGACCAGAGTGCGAGTCCGCATCAACTTTCCTCCATGATCTGGCCCGAGCATCGGGCCGGTGATGAACCGAACGGGCCGACATCCGGCACGTCGTGCACGACCCTTGTGGAGGCCGACTGCGCCCAAACCATCGCCCATGCCGCAGGGGCTGTCAAGCACATCCGCAACAGTGTGACCTTCCCGTTTCGTAATGCGTTCGGAGGTCAACCGTTTGTGTCGTATGCGGTCTGCCGGAGTTGTGTCGAACCGGTCGCGCGATGATGACGCGTCAGGCACACTAGTCCGTCGACTCCGGCTTGCGCCGAACCCGGACCCGACCGGCCACCCGACCGGCCCTACGATCGGCCCTACGATCGGCGCAGGAGAGGTGTGGGTGGTGGGAATGGTGTCCGGACCCGAGGCGTTGGACAGGGCGTGTTGAACCCTTCCGACCTGTACCGCTACGAGGCCGACGGTCGCCTGGAGCCGCGGCCCGGAGCGCTGCTCGTGGCGCTTGGCGGCTTCATGGACGCAGGCAACATCCAGCGCCTGCTCGTCGGTCACCTCCTGGACAGTAGCGACTCCGAGGTCGTCGCATCCTTTGACGTCGACCAGGTCCTGGACTACCGAGGTCGTCGGCCGGGCATGGTCTTCGACGGCAGCGCCTGGGCCAGCTACGACGACCCGTCGATCCTGCTGCACCGTCTCACTGATCGCGACGGCCAGACCTACTACGTCCTGGCCGGCCCCGAGCCCGACTACCAGTGGGAGCGGATGATCGAGGCGATCCGAGAGGTGATGGACGCCCTGGGCGTCAGTCTCGTCGTGACCAGCCACGGCATCCCGATGGCGGTGCCGCACACCCGCCCCGTCGGATACACCGTTCATGCCACCGACCCGACCCTGGTCGGTGACCGGGTGTCGCCGTTCGGCCGCGTCCAGGTCCCGGCGAGCTTCGCCGCACTGCTCGAGCTCCGGCTCGGTGAGAGCGGCCGACAGGCGATGGGCTTCGCGGTCCATGTCCCGCACTACCTGGCGCAGTCCGAGTTCGCCGAGGGCGCGCTTGCTGCCCTCAATGCGATCAGCGGTGCCACGGGTCTGAACCTGCCCAACGATGCCCTCGTCGCGTCGGCCGGACACAGCCGGGCCGAGATCGAGGAGGCCGTCGCCGGCTCCGACGACGTCCGTGAGGTCGTGACGGCGCTGGAGCAGCAGTACGACCAGTTCGTCGCCAGCCAGTCGCGCCCGAGCCTGCTCGCCACCGAGACCGACCAGCTGCCGTCCGCCGAGGAGATCGGCGCCGAGTTCGAGGCGTTCCTCAAGACCGTCGCCGACGGCGACTGACCCCCAGGCTCGCGCCCCCGGCGTCGCACACCCCTCCGTGGGATGCCGGGGGCGCCGCTTTGTCCTCACCCAAGGGCTCGGGCCGTATGCCGGGTGGCTGGGTCAGCTCTTGGCCTCCGACCAGCGGCGCACGACCGAGGTGTCGGTGACGAAGCGGACCTCGCGCGAACCGGTCCATCGTCGGGCTGCGTCGTCCAGGGCGATGCCGACCCGTATGACCGTCTCCGTCGCGTGCCCTTCGGGAACCTGGATGAGCAACTCGTCATGCAAGCACAGGACGATGGCGGCACCAAGGTCGCGGGTCGTCGCGCGGACGGTCGCGGCCCACGCCTTGAAGAGTTCGGCCGCCGAGCCCTGGATGACGGCGTTGCGGGCGAACCGGCCTCGCCCCGCGTCCAGGGCCGGGTCCTGACCCACGGGTGTCGTGTCGACGCCGTAGTCCGTGCGCACGAGCCGTCCACCGAAGGTGTGGACCGGCTCGCCCCGCACCCCCGCGGCATACGCCCGGTCGAGGTGCGCCATCGCGACGGGATAGGCGCGCTCCAGGCCGGCCAGTGCCTCCCCGGCCGCTCCGCTGCGTTGTCCGTACATCGCGGCGAGGACGGCCACCTTGGCCACCGGCCGCTCGACACGCAGCCGCTCGGCGACCGGGGCATAGAGGTCGTCGGCGCGGGTCGCCGCCGCGAAGGTGGGATCGCCGGACACCGCCGCGAGCACCCGCGGCTCGATCTGGCCGAGGTCGGCGCGGACGAAGACCTGCTCGCCCTCAGCGGCCACCGCGGGACGCAGGGACGCGGGCAGGTTGTGCAGGCCGTTCTGAGCGGTCATCCGACCCGCCGCTCCGTCGCTTGCAGTCCACCGGCCCCGTAGCCGGTCATCCGGCCCCACGTGCGCGTCCAGCCAGCCGTAGCCGTAGGTCGTCGTGATCCGCTCCTCGGCCCGCCAGGCCAGCAGCGCCGGGACGACCGGATGCACCTCGCGATAGGCGTCCAGGACCCACTTGCGCGTGTTGGGGACGGTGATTCCCAGCGAGGCCAGGAGTTCCAGGACCCGCGCGGGGTTGCGCAGATCGACCGACCCGGCTCCCGGCACCAGATCGAGGACTCGGCGGTCCCGGTCCCGGCGCGCGGCCAGCGCCTCGTCGGCGGTTGCGGGGCGGGGCCCTGCGGAGGCCGCGATGAGTCGCTCGACCTCCGGCCGATCGATGGGCAGACCGTCGCGCTCCAACTCAACGCACAGGAGGGCCGCCGCCGACTCGGAATGGACCGTGGCGATCTCGCGGACCGAGCGTCCCTCGACCTGACGAATCCGGCATTCGTATGCCGCGCGAGCCCACCCCTGCAAGCGGTCATCGGTCGTCAGCCAGCGGTGGGTGCCGGCGTCGGGTCTCAGGTGCCCCGACGACAGGACGACCGCGTCGGGATCCTCCGAATCCATTGCGGCAGAGGCAAATCCGAAGAGGTCATCGGTTGCGGCTGCCGGAATGGTCGCCCGGTCGAGACGGTGCGCCGACGCCCAGGCCAGGCCAGGCCAGGCCGACCACCCACCGTGCTGGAGGCGGTGCGACTCGGCGATGTCCCAGGCCCGCGCGAGGTGGACCCGAGCCGACACGACCGGGACGACGTCAGGCGCTGCCGACCACCACGTCCAGCGTGGGCGCGCGGCCGCCTCCATGTCCCTGACGACGCCGGCCAGGTCGCCGAGGCTGCCGACCCACTGCCAGTCAGGCGACCACAGCGACGCCCGCTCAGCGGACGTCGCGAGGGCCACGGCGGAGCCGGGCAGTGGCATGGCTGTCACGCGGGCAGGCTAGCCGCGGTCTACGACGCCGCCGTCGCCGCGGACTTGAGGGCGGTCTGACGCTTGATCCGGGACAGCATCGCGACCATCCCGCGCAGCCGCAGCGGGGAGACCACCTCGGCGAGGGCGAAGGACATGGGCGCGTCGTCAGGTGTGCCGAGCACCTCGGCCACCGTGTGCCCGTCGAGGCCCTCGTGCAGGATCCCCGCGAAGCCGCGGGTGGTCGGTGCCTCAGGGGGCGCCGAGAAGAACAGGTCGACCCGCTGGTCGTCAGCGGCGAGGGCCGGCTCCGTGCCCACCTCGACGACGAGGAAGAGCGGGGACTGGCACTCGTGGACCTGCTCGAGCTCGTCGAGGTGGCCGGCATACCGCTCGGGCAGGCCAGGCAGGTCGTCGCTGAACTCGAGCAGCAGCTGGAGGCGCTCCTTCGGTGAGGATTCGCGGAAGTCCGCGGCGATCTCGGCCAGCGACTCCGGCATACGGGAGGTCGTTCGAGAACTGTTGTCGGACAACGAACTCAGCGCTCGATCGGGACGCGCACGGCGTTGCCCCACTCGGTCCACGACCCGTCGTAGTTGCGGACGTGCTCGAACCCCAGCAGGTGGGTCAGGACGAACCATGTGTGCGAGGAGCGTTCGCCGATGCGGCAGTAGGCGACGATGTCGTCCCCGGCCGACAGACCCTGTTCGGTGAGGTAGATCGCCTCGAGCTCGTCGCGGGGCCGGAAGGTGCCGTCCTCGGCGGCGGCGCGCGCCCAGGGCACCGACTTGGCCCCCGGGATGTGGCCGCCGCGCACGGCGCCCTCCTGCGGGTAGTCGGGCATGTGGAGGAGCTCACCGGAGAACTCGCCGGGTGAACGGACGTCGACGAGGGGCTTGCCGAGGTGGGCCAGAACCTCGTCCTTGAAGGCGCGGATCGGGGCATCGTCGCGCGTGCCGACGGGGTATGCCGTGTCGTCACCGCCCGCGGGGACGGCCGGCACCTCGCGCGTCGTCTCCCGACCCTCGGCAACCCACTTGGCGCGCCCGCCGTCGAGCAGCCGGACGTCTGGGTGGTCGAACAGGCTCATGACCCACAAGGCGTAGGCGGCCCACCAGTTGCTCTTGTCGCCGTAGACGACGACGGTCGTGCCGCGGCTCACGCCGCGTGCCGTCATCAGCCGCGCGAACTGCTCGGCGCCCACGTAGTCGCGGGTGAGCGGGTCGTTGAGGTCCTGGTGCCAGTCCAGCTTGAGCGACGTCGGGATGTGCCCGGAGTCGTAGAGCAGGACGTCCTCGTCGGACTCGAGGACGACGATGCCAGAACCCGGCCCCGTCGACCCGGAGGCGATCTGGGCAGCCAGCCACTCGGTGGTCACGAGCCGCTCGGGGTGGGCGTAGGCCGCGATCCGGTCGTCGGCCGGACCAGGGGCGCCGGCGGGGGAAGTGCTCATGTCCTCAAGATTAGTCCGCGCCACTCGCGTGGCAGGATGGCCATCGGCATACGCTCCCGACCTGCGGCAACACCGCGCCGCGGGCGGTTGGACAAGGAGGACGCCCAACGTGGTTTTCGGACTCGGCAAGAACGACAAGGCGACCGGACCGCAGCGTTCGGCTCTCGACCAGGCCCAGGACGGCCCGAAGGACCAAGGTCTCATCGGCAACTCGACGACCAGGGTCGTCGAGACGCTCCTGGACACCGGCATCGACGGCAAGGGGCCGTTCGACTCGGCTGCCAAGGTCGCCGACACGGCACTGCGCAAGCACGGAGGCGACGTGGAACGGGCCGTGTCGGCTGTCGTCGCCGGCCACGTGAAACTGGCCGCGGCGGGCGGTTTCGTCACGAGCGTCGGCGGCTTCATCACCCTGCCGGTGGCGCTGCCGGCCAACGTCCTCGGCTTCTACCTCGTCTCGACCCGGATGACCGCCGCGGTCGCCCGGCTGCGTGGCTACGACATCGCCAACCCGCAGATCCGCTCGGCAATCCTGCTGACCCTCGTCGGCGCCGAGGCTGACGACCTGCTCGCCAAGGCCGGCATGGTCGCCCCGAGCGGAGCCCTGTCCAACCTCGCGGCGCAGCGGCTGCCGGGGCCGGCACTCATGGTGCTCAACAAGGCGGTCGGCTTCCGGCTGCTGTCGACGGCGGGAAAGAAGACTCTGGGCCGGTTCGGTCGCAAGACGCCGCTCGTCGGCGGCGTCATCGGAGCCGGGATGGACGGCTACCTGCTCCACCGGATCGGCGAGAACGCCCGCGGGGAGTTTCCGCCGATGGTCCGCCAGGTGACCGCGACGCCGCACGGGTCCTGACCATCGCGCATACGGGATCCGGGAATCCGGGCGGCGCCTCGCTCGTTCGAACGATCGGTGACCAGAGGGGAAGTCCCACTGGCGCGAGTTCAGGAGTCAACATGGCCGTTCGCCACCGCGTGTCGATGGTGCGCAACCTCGGCAACGCCCTGCGCATCGCCACGCGTCCGGGTGGGCCGAGCATGTCCGAGCGGCTGAGCGCGGTGCCGCGCATGGTCCGGGCGACCGCCTCCGGTGACTACCAGGGCACCAGCGTGCTGCGCCTGGCGGCGCTCGCTGGTGCCCTCGCCTACGTCGTCTCGCCCGTGGACCTGATCCCCGAGGGGATCTTCGCGGTGTTCGGGCTCGCCGACGATGCGATGGTCCTGTCCTGGCTGGCTGCCAACCTGGTGACCGAGACCGAGGAGTTCCTCGCGTGGGAGAGGGACGGCTCGCCCTTCGGCGGCCGGCCGGCCCATGCCGGTTCCTCGCCGCACGCCGGCGCCGTGCCGTCGCCCCACTCCGGTACCGCGGGCACCGTCCTGGGTCACGTCCTGGACCAACGGGCCCCCTCCGGAGCAGTTGTCCCCAACCCGTGAAGAGTCGTGACCGTGATCCACAGATTCGGGCGGTCGGTCACGACAGTGGTGCGAGCGGTGACCTTCGTCGCCGAGTCTGTCGGTCATGGACACCATCACCGTCGGCAGCACGGTCGACTTCGCCATCACCATTCCGTACCAGTTGGGCTATCACCCGGGCGGGTCGCTCGTCGTCGTCGGGTTCGACGGCAAGCGAGTCCTCGGCATCATGCGGATCGACCTCGGTGAACCGGATCGGCCCGACTTCGGCGTCGAGGCGCTGAACGCGCTGGTCCGCGAGGGCGCCGACGGCGTCATCGTCGTCGCGTTCGAGGACCGCCCGAGCCAGGGCGCCCCGCTCCTGCGCTCCTTCGTCGCCGGTGCCGTGGAGCACAAGATCGCGGTGCGCGACGTCTTGGTCATCCGCGGCCGGCGGTGGTTCGCGGTGGGCGCGACCGGGCATGCGCACGGCAACGGTCGGCCCCTGCCGGATCCGAGCCGCGTGCCGGCCGTGGCCGAGTTCGTCGCCCGCGGCCGCTCACCGCTGCCGAGCCGCGACGCGCTGCGGGACCTCGTCGAGTGCGACGGCTCGGTGTTGTCGGTCGACATCGGGTCCGAGGTGTCGGCCCTGCTCGCCGCGGCCGAGACGCCCGAGCCGCTCGTGAGTCCGGAGTCCGTTGCCGCGTGGCGCCTGCTGCTCGCCGACGACCGACCAGCCACCGACGCCGCGCCCGTCGTCAGCCGGGCACTCGTCGGCCTGCTGGATCGGGACTGGCGTGACGGGTTGCTCGCCTGGCTGTGCCCCGACACGCTGTCCCTCGACCTCGTCCGTGTCGATGTCCGAACGGCGCTCCGGGCGAGTCCCCGACCCGCCCTGCCCGTTGGCGAGGATGCGGCCGACAGCGCCCCGGGCGCACCTACGGGCGCTGCGAGCGCGGACGCCGTCGCCGATGATGGGGATGAGGACCGGCTGCAGCGGCGGTTGGTCGGCCTGTGCCGCCTTGTCCCCGACGGAGCGGGTGACGTCGCGGCAGCGATCCTCACGGTCGCTGCGCACGTCGCCTGGTGTGACGGCGACGGGACGATCGCCGCGGTCGCTCTCGCACGAGCGCTGCGCGTCGCTCCGCACTACCGGTTGGCGCAGCTGCTCGACCAGCTCGTCGGTGCCGGGATCCGGGCCAGCACGGCACGCTCGGAGCGCTCGACCGGGGCGCCCGATCGCGGACGACCGGCTGCGTGAGCGCCGGGCTCGACCCGTCGTCGATTTCAGGCAGTGGACAGGACCCCCTGCCCGAACGAGCGCGGGACTATCATCGATGGAGGTCATGAGTTCCAGCGACAAGCCCCGGCTCGCTGGGCGGCAACCCTCCTCGCGGTGGGGTGCCCCGGGTGATGACCGGGCCCCGCGGACCACCCGGGGCAAACGCGACGCGACGAGGACTCCACCGACGATGACCGTGACGGCCGATCCACAGACCGCAGGCCCCGTGTGGCGACAGGGCGACGACCCGGGTCGCCGCCAGTTCGTCGACGTCGGAGGCCTCGACCTGGAGACCGGGGGAATCCTGCCCTCGGTCACCGTCGCCTACGAGACCTGGGGCACCCTCAACCCGGCCGGTGACAACGCCGTGCTCATCGAGCACGCCCTCACCGGCGACAGCCATGTGAGCGGGCCAGCCGGTCGCGGCCACCCGACCGCCGGTTGGTGGGAGGGCCTCGTCGGGCCGGGGGAGCCGCTGGACTCCGATCGATGGTTCGTCGTTGCGAGCAACGTGCTCGGCGGCTGCCAGGGGACGACCGGACCGTCGTCGACCAGCCCCGACGGTCGACGGTGGGGCGGGCGCTTCCCGTTCGTGACGATCCGCGACCAGGTGGAGGCGGAGGCCCGGCTCGCCGATCACCTGGGTGTCAAGTCCTGGGCGTCGGTCATGGGCGGCTCGATGGGTGGGATGCGGGTGCTGGAGTGGGCCGTTGGCCATCCCGGGCGGGTGCGCTCGGCTGTCGTCCTCGCCAGCTCGGCATACGCAACCGCCGACCAGATCGCTTGGTGCCACCCACAACTGCTCGCGATCGAGGGTGACCCCGACTACCGCGGCGGCGACTACTACGACCGCCGGCGCACGCCCGACACCGGCCTGGGCATCGCTCGGCGGATCGCCCACATCACCTATCGCTCCGACCCCGAGCTGGCGGAGCGCTTCGGTCGCGACGCCCAGGGTCCGCAGAGCCCCGTCGGTGGTGGTGGCCAGTTCACCGTGGAGAGCTATCTGGACCACCACGCCGGCAAACTGGTCGGTCGCTTCGATGCCAACTCCTACGTCACGCTCACCCGGGCCATGAACTCCCACGACGTCGGCCGCGGCCGGGGCGGGATCCAGGCCGCGCTCGCGACCGTCCGGGCACGCACCCTCGTCGTGAGCGTGGACAGTGACCGGCTGTATCCGCCGCGGCTCTCGGCCGAGCTCGCTGCCGCGGTCCCGGGGGCGACCCTCGCCGAGATCCGCTCCGAGCACGGCCACGACGGCTTCCTGCTGGAGGCCAGCCAGGTCGGTGACCTGCTCCGGGATCACCTGGTGGCAGCGGGGCAGGACCGCGTCCGGTAGCGTCGGGAAAACGGTCGACCGAGGCCGCTGCCAGCATCGAGGAGGCTCAGGGTGTCGATCGTCGTCGGGTACATCCCCACCAAGGAGGGTCGTGCCGCGCTCGCCCGGGCCGCAGAGGAGTGCCTGCTCCGGCACACGACGCTCGTCGTCATCAACAGCCAGCGCGGTGGCAGCTCCTTCGATGCCACCGAGTCGGTCAGGTTCGAGGAGGAACTGCAGCGGGTGCAGGCCCAGCTCGACGAGGCGGGCATCACCCACGAGGTGCGTCAGCTGGTGCGAGGTGCGGATCCCGCCGAGGACCTCGTCGCGGTGGCCGATGCGGAGAACGCCGACTTCATCGTCATCGGGCTCCGGCGACGCAGCCCGGTCGGCAAGCTCATCCTCGGCTCCAACGCGCAGCGGATCCTGCTCGAGGCGTCCTGCCCGGTGCTCGCCGTCAAGGCAGCGGACTGAACGCACGGCGACCGGTTCTGCGGGCGTCGGCCACGACGACCGAGGGGGAATGCGTTCCAGCGCCCTCGGCGTTTATAATGTCTACAACGAGTTCCGGTCAAGCCCTCCATGATCTGCATGATCAGCCCAATGTCTGCCGAACTCCAAGCCCCCAGCACAGCCGGTCTCCGGTTCGTCGTGCCCGCGTCCGCTGCGCCGGCACCCAGTCGGCGACCGGTCCCGCGACGAAAGGTTGTCGGTGTCGTCCGTGTCCAGCAAGTCCCCGAGCTCAGCCCCTGCTCTGCCCACCGAGTTCTCTCACCCCGCCCTCCAGGCGATCATCAAGAAGGGCCGCACCTCCGGTGTCGTTGACGGCGCGACCGTCGGCGCGGCCATCGCCGAGTCGGGCATCAAGGCGGCGCGCGCCAAGGTGGTCCTGCGCGCCCTGGCCGATCAGGGCATCGAGGTGAGTGTTCCGGCCCCGGCCAAGAAGGCAGCAGTCAGGGCCAGTGCCAAGGTCGCTTCGGCCACCAAGGCGACGGCAACCAAGGCTGCGCCGGCCAAGACACCGACCACCAAGACCACGACCACCAAGACCACGACCACCAAGGCGACGCCCAACAAGGCGACGCCCACCAAGGCGACGCCGGCCAAGGCGACGCCGGCCAAGGCCACGACCACCAAGGCGCCGGCCACCAAGGCTGCGCCGGCCAAGGCCACGACGACCAAGGCCACGACCACCAACGCGACCGCCGCAAAGGCCGCGGTCAGCAAGGCCGCCACGACCAAGGCCGCCGCGACCAAGGCCGCCCCGTCGGCCAGCCCAGCCCCACCCCCATCTGCGCCGGCCAAGCGAGCCGCCAAGAAGGCGCCCGCGAAGAAGGCCGCAGCCGGCGCAGTCGATGCCACTGACGGTCCCGAAGGCGAGGAGGTCAGCGAGGCGGACCTGGCCCGGATCGAGGCCGACGGCACGGCGCAGGTCGCCGTCGTCAACGCCGAGGCCGACGCCGACAGCGACCTCGACGATGACGACGAGACGCCCAAGGCGGCCAAGGCCGACGAAGAGAACGAGTCCGCCGGGTTCGTCATCCGCGACGACGAGGAGGACGCACCCGCCCAGCAGGTCGTCACCGCGGGCGCGACGGCCGACCCGGTCAAGGACTACCTCAAGCAGATCGGCAAGGTCGCACTCCTCAACGCCGAGCAGGAGGTCGACCTGGCCAAGCGGATCGAGGCGGGGCTGTTCGCCGAGGAGCGGCTCAACTCCGGCGACAAGCTGGAGATGAAGATGAAGCGTGAGCTGTGGTGGATCGCCC
>JBDTBX010000050.1:0-8324 GCA_039923915.1 Nostocoides sp.
CGCCGCACCCGGGATCCCGAGGAAGTATCGGTGGGGTGGCAGATCGACGCCTACCACTTCGACATCCCGGTGATCGCGGCCCCGATGGACTCGGTCATGTCGCCGGCGACGGCCATCGCCCTGGGCAACCTCGGGGGGCTGCCGGTCCTCGACCTCGAGGGGCTCTGGACCCGCTATGAGGACCCGGAGCCGCTCCTCGACGAGATCGCCACCCTCGACCCGGCTGTCGCGACGGCCCGGATGCAGGAGATCTACGCCGCCGAGATCCAGCCCCAGCTGATCACCGAGCGGATCCGTCAGGTCCGCGAGGCCGGTGTCACCGTGGCGGGCGCGCTCTCGCCGCAGCGGACCCAGCAGTTCTGGAAGACCGTCGTCGACTCCGGCGTCGACCTGTTCGTCATCCGCGGCACGACGGTGTCCGCCGAGCACGTCTCGGGCCGCGCCGAGCCGCTGAACCTCAAGCGGTTCATCTACGAGCTCGACGTCCCGGTCATCGTCGGTGGCGCCGCGACGTATACCGCTGCCCTGCACCTCATGCGCACCGGCGCGGCCGGGGTGCTCGTCGGCTTCGGCGGTGGGGCCGCGCACACGACGCGGGCCACCCTCGGCGTGCACGCCCCGATGGCCAGCGCGATCGCCGACGTCTCTGCCGCGCGCCGGGACTATCTGGACGAGTCCGGCGGTCGCTATGTCCACGTGATCGCCGACGGGGGCGTCGGCACGAGCGGCGACATCGTCAAGGCCGTCGCCTGTGGCGCGGACGCCGTCATGCTGGGGGCCGCCCTGGCCCGCGCGACCGAGGCCCCTGGCCGCGGTCACCACTGGGGGCCCGAGGCCCACCATGCCGAGCTGCCGCGAGGTGGCCGCGTCGACGTCGGTGCCGTGGCGTGCCTGCAGGAGATCCTCTTCGGTCCGTCCCGCCTCGCGGACGGAACGACGAACATCATCGGGGCACTGCGTCGCGCGATGGCAACGACCGGCTACTCAGACGTCAAGGAGTTCCAGCGGGTCGAGGTCGTCGTGGCGCCCTACCAGCGCAGCTGAGCCACCCGACGTGCGCAGGTCCGGGGAGGTTTGGGTCACCTGGCTCCGCCAACGTCCCGGTGCAATGGCTACCCTTCGGTAATGACGTCGACCATCGCCGATCCGGAGCTCGACCCGACTGCGACGTATGCCGTCGACCCCGCAAGGGTGCGCATCCTCACCGGCCGCGTGGTGTGCGGGCCCAAGCCGGACCAGCACGTGACGCGAACCCCGATGACCGGGGCACCGTTGGCCGTGCTGCCGTTGTCCACCCGCGACGACGTCCGGGTCGCGATCGCCTCGGCCCGCTCGGCCCAACGGGCGTGGGCCACCACCTCGATGGCGCACCGCGAGCGGATCCTGCTGCGCTTCCACGACCTGGTCCTCGACCGACAGGTCGAGCTGCTCGACGTCGTCCAGCTCGAGGCGGGCAAGGCCCGGCGGCACGCGTTCGAGGAGGTGCTCGACTGTGCGCTCGTCGCCCGGCACTACGCCCGCCGGGCCGCGGCCTACCTCAGGCCCACGCGGCACCTCGGCGCCCTGCCGGTTCTCACTCAGGCCGTCGAACACCACCGGCCCAAGGGCGTCGTCGGCATCGTCTCCCCGTGGAACTACCCGCTCTCGCTGTCGATCACCGACGCCCTGCCCGCCCTGATGGCCGGTAACGCGGTCGTTCTGCGGCCGGACCTCCAGTCCAGCCTGTCCGCGCTCCTCGGGGTCGAACTGCTCGTCGAGGCGGGATTGCCCGAGGGCGCCTTCCAGGTCGTCCTCGGAGACGGCCCGACGACCGGCCAGGCTGTCGTCGACCTCGCCGACTACGTCTGCTACACCGGCTCGACGGCGACCGGTCGCACCGTGGCCGCGGCCGCCGCAGCCCGGCTGGTGTCGTTCAGCCTCGAGCTGGGCGGCAAGAATTCCATGTACGTCGCTGCCGACGCCTCGATCGACAAGGCTGTCGAGGGCGCCGTCCGCGCCTGCTTCTCCTCCGCCGGCCAGCTGTGCATCTCGGCGGAGCGGATCATCCTGCACGAGGCCATCGCCGAGGAGTTCACGACGAAATTCCTTGCCGCAGTTGGCAAGATGAAGATCGGCACGGCGCTCGAGTACGGCTACGACATGGGCTCGCTCGTGTCCCAGGCGCAACTGGACCGGGTGACCGCCCACGTCGAGGACGCCCGCGCCCACGGTGCCCGGGTCCTCGCCGGCGGCCGCGCCCGGCCCGACCTCGGACCCTTCGTCTACGAGCCGACCGTCCTCGAGGGCGTCACCTCGGCGATGGCGTGTCGCGACGGCGAGACCTTCGGGCCGGTCGTCTCGCTCTACTGCGTCGACTCCGACGCCGAGGCGATCGAGCTCGCCAACGACACCGAGTACGGCCTCAACGCCGCCGTCTACACCCGCGACATCTCGCGCGGCCGGGAGATCGCCGCCAAGATCCAGACCGGCACGGTCAACATCAACGAGGCGTATGCCGCGGCCTGGGGGAGCGTCGGCGCCCCCATGGGCGGGATGAAGCAGTCCGGCATGGGCCGCCGCCACGGCGCCGAAGGGATCCTCAAGTACACCGAGAGCCAGAACGTCACCGCCCAGCACCTCGTGCCGATCGCGCCCCCGCGAGGCGTGAGCGACACGGTGTTCACCGCGGCGCTCTCGGGGTCGTTGCGGGCGCTCAAGGCGTTGGGCGTGCGGTGAGCGCCGTCGCGACCGACCCGGCCTACGACGTCGTCGTCATCGGCTCGGGCTTCGGCGGCTCGGTCGCGGCCCTGCGCCTCGCGGAGAAGGGCTACTCGGTCCTCATCCTGGAGTCCGGGCGCCGGTGGGCTGACCAGGACTTCGCCACGACCAACTGGGATGTCCGAAACTACCTCTGGGCCCCCAGACTCGGCTGCTTCGGGATCCAGCGGATCCACCGGCTGCCCGACGTCATGATCCTCGCGGGTGCCGGCGTCGGTGGCGGCTCGCTGAACTACGCCAACACCCTCTACGTGCCGCCTGAGCCGTTCTTCACCGACCCGCAGTGGGGTCACATCACCGACTGGCAGGACGAGCTGGCCCCGCACTACCGGACGGGGTCCTCGATGCTCGGCGTCGTGACGAACCGCTGCGAGGGGCCGGTCGAGGAGCTCATGGAGCAGACCGCAAAGGACCTCGGGGTCGGCGACTCGTTCCAGAAGACTCCCGTCGGCGTGTTCTTCGGTATGCCGGGTGTCCGGGTCGAGGACCCCTACTTCGGCGGCGCAGGCCCGGCCCGGACCGGGTGCACCGAATGCGGCAACTGCATGGTCGGCTGCCGGGTCGGAGCCAAGAACACCCTCGTCAAGAACTACCTCGCGCTCGCCGAGAGCCTCGGCGTCCGGATCGAACCCCTGCGGACCGTGACCCGGCTTGGCGTCTTGCCCACGGCAGCTGGTGAGCGGCCGGCATACCGGATCCTCCACGAGCGCAGCGGAGCCTGGACCGCCCGCGATGCGCAGGTCGTCACCGCCCGCCACGTCGTGGTCGCGGCGGGGACGTGGGGCACTCAGAAGCTGCTGCACGCCATGCGGGATGAAGGTGAGCTCCCTTTGCTGTCAAGCAAGCTGGGATACCTGACCCGGACCAATTCCGAAGCGATCCTCGGGGCGATGGCCGTCACGGTGCCGACCGGCATGGACCTGACCAAGGGCGTCGCCATCACCACGTCGTTCCACCCGGATGCGGACACCCACGTGGAGAACGTGCGGTACGGCAAGGGCTCGAACCTGATGGGGTCCCTGTCGACGATCGCCGTGCCCAAGGGTCGCGTGCCACGGCCGCTGCGCTTCTTCTGGGAGCTGGCCAAGGACCCGGCCGTCCTGGTCCGGCTCATGCCGACGACGCGCAACTTCAGCGAGCGCACCATCATCGGTCTGGTCATGCAGTCCCTCGACAACTCCCTCGTCGTGTCCCGCCGGCGCGGTCGGCTCACGTCACGGCAGGGGCACGGGAAGCCGAACCCCACCTACATCCCGGCGGGCCACCGAGCGATGGAGCAGCTGGCCGCGCGGCTCACCGAGCGGACCGGCGAGAAGACGTATGCCGGTGGCACCTGGGGCGAGATCTTCGAACTGCCGCTCACCGCCCACTTCCTCGGCGGCGCGGTGATCTCCGACTCCCCGGCGGCCGGAGTCGTCGACCCGTACCACCGGGCGTGGGGGCACCCCGGGATCTCGATCGTCGACGGCTCTGCGATCTCGGCCAACCTGGGCGCCAACCCGGCCCTGTCCATCACGGCCCAGGCCGAACGGGCGTTCTCGCTGTGGCCCAACAAGGGGGACGCGGATCCGCGGCCGGCCCAGGGCGCGGCATACGAGCGGATCGAGCCGGTCCCGGCGGCCAACCCGGCGGTCCACGCCTTCACCCACGCAGAATCCGCGCGTCCCTGACCCCCGGCCCGCCTCGGCCCCGCAGGTCCCTATCGACAGGCAATGCCGCACCATCGGACTGCGGCCCGGGCTCAGGCCGCCCGCTGATCGCCACTCGAGACGGATCTTTGCCTGTTGATGGGAACTGGCTGCGGCGGCGTCGGGGCACCGCGACGGTGGGCCAGCCACGCCTCGATCGTCCACCGGACCTCCTCGGGGCGGTACATGAGGTCCTCGTAGGTGAACCGTAGGACCGTCCAGAGGTAGGCAGCGAGGGAGGTGAAGCGTCGGGCGTCCGATCGCCATGCCCGCCGGGTGCCGTGGAACTCGTAGCCTTCGGCCTCGAGCACCAGCCGATGGTGCACATCGGCCAGGTCGGCGATCGCGTAGAGGCCCGGTTCCGCGATCTCGCACTGCGGCACCACCACCAGATCGGGGATGTCCACGGCGATGGCCCGGAGAACGGACTCGAGCGGGTTGGCTGCCCGGCCGTCGGCGTGCTCAGCAACACGGCGTATGCCGGTCGCGCCCGGACCACGTGCGGCCGCGGCAGCCGCGCGGAGCTCGGCCCTGTCCACCCGGCGCGAGCGGAGCGCGGAGTCGGCCACCGCGAGCGCCTCGTTGAACGGCAGCGTGCGGGCGCAGTCGAGGACCGTGCGGAGCGGCACGGTCCGGCCGTCGGCGACGTCCTCCGCCCGGAGGTCGGCGAAGAAGTACTGGGCCGTGGCCCGGTCGGCGGCGGTGACGTGTCGCTTGCGGCGGACCGTGATCGTGGGCAGCGCAGGCGGCTGCTTGACCTTCCAGCCGTGGGCGAGAGCGGCGCTCAGGTGCGAGAGAGTGGCCGACCGCCGGTGAGCCTCCCGAGGCGCCTCGGCCACCGACGGCACGGCATAGCGACGGCGGGCCAGGCGAACCAGCCGCCCGTCGTCCCGAGCCTGGCGGATGGCCCGCTTCGAGTGGGTCCTGCGGAGCTCGGCCCAGGTGGCCAGCCCGCCGAGCTGCTTCATCGTGTGGGCGACGTCGGTCATGCGTCATGGTTGCGCAGGCGCCCGAAACGGCCGGTCGGATATCCACAGGCACCGGGGAATGCCGGGTGCGGGCGGGATGCGTATTGCCCTCACGGGGGCGTCCCGCACCTCAAACGTCCGGGCAGAAACAGATGTGTGGCCGGGATCCGAGCCGGGAGGTACCCCGGCCACACATCATCGACAACGAGGGCGCCGGGCGGGGGTTATGGGTTCAGGCAGAAACTTTCCAGCGACGGTCCAGCGGTGCTCCGGGCCCACCAACAGGCAATGCCAGCAGGAGAGACCGACGCGCCCGTATGCCGCGTGCTCACCGAGCGCCACGCTCGGCCCTACCCACGGGGTTTTGCGTGTTCAGCGGCACCGGGGCCACCAGCGCGCCGCCTCCTCAGCGCCCCGGGGTGGCTGCTGCGTCGCGGGTCCACGAGCGCCAGAGGTCGGCGTAGGCCCCGCCCCGTGCCATCAGTTCCGCGTGCGACCCGAGCTCGCTCACCCGTCCGTCCTCGACGACGGCAACCCGATCGGCGTCGTGGGCCGTGTGCAGACGGTGCGCGATCGCCACGACCGTTCGGCCCGCCACGACCGCCGCGAGGGACCGCTCGAGGTGGCGAGCCGCACGCGGGTCGAGCAAGGAGGTGGCCTCGTCCAGGACGAGAGTGTGTGGGTCTGCGAGCACGAGCCGGGCCAGCGCCAGCTGTTGCGCCTGGGGTTCGGAGAGCGGGTGCCCGCCGGAGCCGACGACGGTGGCCAGCCCGGACGGCAGGCCCGATGCCCACCCCTTCGCGTCGACAGCTGCCAGCGCGGCATACAACTCCTGGTCCGAGGCGCCCGGCCGGGCAAGGCGCAGGTTCTCGGCGAGGGTCCCGACGAAGACGTGGTGCTCTTGGGTGACCAGCGCGACCTCACCACGGAGGCGGGGCAGTTCGAGGTCGACGAGCGGCACCCCACCGACCGTGATCGCGCCGGTCCGCGGCCCGTCGATGCCGGCCATCAGCCGACCGAGGGTCGACTTGCCGGCGCCGGAGGGCCCGACGATGGCGAGCCGCTCGCCGGGGCGCAAGTCGAGCGAGACCCCGTTGAGCACGTCGAACCCGGGCCGGTACGCGTACCGGACGTCGGAGACGTCGATCTCGGTCCCGTCCGGGGTCGCGCCCGTCGCCGAGCGGTCGGCCGGGACGGCGCCGACCCCGATGATCCGGGCGAGCGATGCGGCACTCACCTGGAGTTCGTCGAGCCAGCTGATGATCTCGTCGAGCGGGTCGGCGATCTGCCGGGAGTACAGAACGATGGCGGTGGCGGCGCCGATCGTCACGTGCCCGTTCATCGCCAGCCAGCCCGCCCAGGCAAGACTGCCCGCAATCGGCAGGTGGTAGGCGAACTCGCAGGCAGGGAAGTACCAGAGCCGGATCCGCAGCGTGTACTTCTCGGCGTCGTTGCACTCGCGCAGGACAGCGCGGAAGCGGCGGCGCCGCGCCAGCGCCAGGCCGAGCGCCTCGACCGTGCGGGCGCCGTCGACCGTCTCGGCCACGACACCGTTGAGCTCGGCGTAGGCCGCGCGCTCCCAGAGGTAGCCCGGCACGGCCAGACGCAGGTAGCGACGCGTCGAAGGGATGATGACGAGAAGGGACAGGACGATCGGGATGGCTGCAAGTGGCGCGGTCGCGACGGCCGTGGCTGCGGTCAGGACGGTGGCGACGAGCCCGATGATGAGCGCGGGCAGACCGAAGCGGGCGGCGTGGCTCAGCGCCTCGACGTCGTTCGTCGTGCGCGCGACGAGGTCCCCGGTGCCGGCCCGCTCGATCGTCGACAGCGGCAGCCGGACGGCCTGACCGATGAACGACTCGCGCAGCTGGGCGAAGAGCGTCTCGCCGAGGATGAACGACGCGCGCCGGGCACCCCAGGTGAGCCCGGTCTGGACGACGACCGCCGCGACGAGGGCCAGCACGACCTTGTCGACGTCGCTGCTGGTCGCCTTGTGCCCAAGGTGCGCCGAGCCGCTCACGATGTCGATCAGCCGGCCGATGAGCCAGGGGGTGGCCAGGGCGGCCAGCGCAGCGAGCGCGTGGAGGCCGAGGACGAGGGTCAGATAGCGCCGGTGCTGGCCGAGCAGCGCCGTCGTGTGTCGGCGGACCCCTGCGCCGTCGGCGACGGGCAGCGTGCGGCGGGTCTTGTCGGTCGTGGGCTGGAGCGGTTGCATCGGCATGTCAGTCGGCCCCCCCTCGGATGACGATGTCGCGGTATGCCGCGTTGCGGGCGAGCAGTTCGTCGTGCGTCCCGCGGTCGGCCTCGCGGCCCCCGACGAGGAGGACGACCTCCTCGGCGCGCTCGAGCACGAGCGGGCTCGCGGTCGCGATGACGGTCGTCCGCCCGCGCCGGTGGTCGGCGAGGCGCACGGCGATCCGGGCCTCGGTGTGCGCGTCGACGGCGCTCGTCGGCTCGATGAGCGCCAGCACCGGTGCGTCGGTGAGCAGGGCCCGGGACAAGGCGATCCGCTGGCGCTGGCCGCCGGAGAACGAGCGGCCGCGCTCCTCGACCTCGCCCTCGAGACCGTCGGGGATGGCTTCGAGGACGTCGAGCGCGCTCGCCGTCTGCAGCGCCGCGAGGACGGTCTCGTCGGAGTCTGCGGCCGTGTCCGCGCCGAGCAACTCGGCCCGCAGCGGACCGGTGAACAGGCGCGGATCGGATTCGGAGACGACGATGTGGCGGCGCACCTCGGCGAGGGGCAGAGACGTCAGGGGTATGCCGCCGAGGGTCGCCGACTGCGGCTCATTCGGCTCGCCCCGGTCGGGTGCGATCCGGCCGAGTCGCTCGAGCAGGGCCGAACTATCCTCCGGGACCGCGCTGACCACCGCGGTGAGCCGGCCGGGTTCGATGCTGACTCCGGACGTCGGGT
>JBDTBX010000051.1:0-7119 GCA_039923915.1 Nostocoides sp.
GGAGATGGAAGGCCGCGGCGTGCTGCTGCACGGTGACCGGCTGAGGTACGTGAGCACCGCCACCACGGTGCGGGTCCGCAGCTCCGAACTGCTGGTCAGCGACGGCCCGTTCGCCGAGACCAAGGAGCAGGTCGCCGGCTACGACCTGCTCGAGTGCCGTGACCTCGACGAGGCCATCGCCGTCGCCGCCGCCCACCCGACCACCGGCGTCGGGTCGATCGAGGTGCGGCCGCTCCAGGTGGGCGCACCGACCGTCGACCTGCCCGAGCCCGACTCGGCCAAGCAGCGCTACCTCCTGCTCATCTGCGCCGCAATGGGCCTCCCCACAGATGCGGCGCTGTCCGCTGCCCCGCCCGAGGGTGCTGCCGACTCCGACCGCACTCCCGCCCACGAGAGGGAGAGCGGCGCCGACCACGATGAGGACGAGGACATCGACCGCTGGGTCGACGACCTCGACTCGCGCGGCGTCCGGCTCTTCGGCTGGCCCTTGCAACACCCGTCCACGGCCGTGACGGTCCGCCGTCAGAACGGCCGGACGATCACCCTCGACGGTCCGTTCGCCGAGACCAAGGAGCAGATCGCCGGCTACGACCTGCTCGAGTGTGCAGACCTCGACGAGGCGCTGGCCGCAGCCGCAGCCCACCCGGTGGCGGCCGTCGGCACGGTCGAGGTCCGCCCGCTGTGGGCGTCCTGACCCCATCGACGACCCACGCACCGAGCACCCGGTGACCGACGACGTCGCCCTTGCCTTCCGTGAGGGGTGGGGGCGACTTGTCGCGGGGCTCATCGGCTGGTGTGGTGACTGGGACCTGGCCGAGGAGTGCGCGGCCGAGGCGTTCGCGGCGGCCGTCGAAGCGTGGCCGCGTGACGGCGAGCCCGACCGCCCGCTGGCGTGGCTGACGACCGTCGCGCGCAACCGCGCCAGAGACCGGATTCGTCGCCGCACAACACAATCCGCCCGGCACGAGGCGCTCGCACCTCTCCTCGACGAGACCTCGCAGTCACCCGGCGACGCCGCCGGTGACGCCGCGGACATCCCCGACGACCGACTCCGACTCATCTTCACCTGTTGCCACCCGGCCCTGCCGGAGCCTGCCCGGATCGCCCTCACGCTGCGCACTCTCTGCGGGCTGACCAACGCCGAGATCGGCCGGGCCTTCCTCGTCACCGAAGCCACGATGGACAAGCGCCTCGTGCGCGCACGCGCCAAGATCAAGCAGGCCGCGATCCCCTACCGCATCCCACCGGCCGACGTCCTCCCGGAGCGTCTCGACGGTGTGCTGGCCGTGGTCTACCTGCTCTTCAACGAGGGGTATGCGGCGTCCTCGGGTGAGGCATTCCTTCGGGTCGACCTGTCGGCCGAGGCGATCCGGCTGGCCCGGCTGATCCACGAGTTGATGCCCACCGAGGCCGAAACCGCAGGTCTGCTCGCGCTCCTCCTGCTGACCGATGCCCGTCGTCGGGCGCGGCTGCGCGATGGCGAGATCGTGCCGCTCCCCGAGCAGGACCGGAGTCTCTGGAACGCCGATCAGACAGCTGAGGCAGAAGTGCTGCTCCGCGCGACAGGCGGGCCGATCGGGCCGTATGCCGTGCAGGCCCGGATCGCGTTGTGCCACAACCGATCCGCCGACCCCGGACAGACGGATTGGGCCGCCATCGCTGCCCTGTACACCTTGCTCCCGACGACTGCCGTCACCGAGCTGAACCGCGCCGTCGCGGTCGCCATGGCCGACGGTCCGGCGGCCGGACTCGCGATCGCCGGACCGCTGGAACCCGACCTCGCGGCATACCACCTGTTCCACGCGACCCTGGCCGACCTCCATACCCGGCTCGACCACCCCGACCAGGCTCAGGAGTGCCTCCGACGCGCCATCGACCTGGCCCCCACCCCGGCCGAGCGACGGCTCCTTCGGCGAAGGCTGTCGGCCGTTCCGCCCGGAATGGGCGAATGAGCCGGATCCCGCGTGCCGGACCACGTATCGTCGCGGCATGACAGGGGATGTGCCGGCACAGCAGCCGGCGACCGGGGGGACGGCCACGGCCGTCAGGGGCATCGAGGTCGCGTCGGTGCGGCGCGCGTTCGGCAGTGTGCTGGCCGTCGACGACATCAGTCTCACCGCACGGCCGGGCGAGGTGACCGCGCTCGTCGGCCCGAACGGTGCTGGCAAGACGACGCTCCTGCTCATGCTGGCCACCCTGCTCGTGCCCGACCACGGCACGATCCGGATCGACGGCTACGACCCGGTGACCCAGACCGCCGAGGTCCGTGCCCGGATCGGCTGGATGCCCGACGGCTTCGGCACCTGGGACGCGCTCACCGTGCGCGAGGTCCTGCACACCATCGGGGCGGCCTACAACATGGGACCCGGCCGGGCCCGCGCGCGAACCGACGAGCTCCTCGAGCTGCTCCACCTCGGCGACCTCGCCGAGCGGCGGGCCCGGGTCCTGTCCCGTGGGCAGAAACAGCGCCTTGGCCTGGCCCGCGCACTCATCCACGACCCGAGTGTCCTGCTCCTCGACGAACCCGCGTCGGGCCTGGACCCGCGCAGCCGGATCGAGCTGCGCGACGTGCTCCGCTCGATGGCTGGCCAGGGCAAGACGATCCTCGTCTCGAGCCACATCCTCACCGAGCTGCAGGAGGTCGCCGACCGCGCGGTGATCGTCGCCCGCGGCCGGACCACCGAGAGCCAGACCTTGGACTCTGTCGAGCTGGCGAAGACCGGCAGCGCCTGGCGGATCACCAGCCTCGACCCCGACCGGCTCACGCCGTGGCTCGACGGGCACCAGGTCCCGTGGCGGGCCGAGCTGGCGGCCGTCGAGGTCCAGGTCGGCGGGGACGAGCAGGCGGCGCGCCTGCTCGCGGACCTCGTGGCGGACGGCATCCGGATCAGCGCCTTCGCCCCCAGTCAGGGCGCCCTGGAAACCGCCTACCTCGCTGCGACGGAGGATCGCCGATGAGGCTCCACGGCATCCGCACCGTCGCCGGGCTCGAGCTCAAGCAGCGGGCCCGCACCTCGCGCTGGCCGATCGTGCTGCTCATCTGGTTCTTGTTCGTCGCGGGCGTGACGGTCCTGTCGTACGTCGCGCTCAACAAAGCCTCGGTCAAGGCCGGGCCCACCCTCTATGACGTGACGACGTTCCTCGTGCTCGGGCTCTCGATGCTGGTCGTCCCGTCACTGACGGCCACCTCGGTCAACGGCGACCGGGAGGCTGGCGTCCTCGCCACCTTGCAGACCACGCTGCTCACGCCGACCGACATCATCCTCGGCAAGCTGGCCGCATCGTGGGCCATCGCCCTGGTCTTCCTCGGCGTCTCCTCGCCGTTCCTCATCTGGGCGTGGATCGCCGGTGGTATCGGGATCGGCCAGGTCATCGGCTCGTTGCTCGTCCTGTCCTTCGTCCTGGCCGTGACCTGCGCGATCGGTCTGGCCCTCTCCACCCTGACCGCCCGGCCGGTCGCCTCGGCGGTCCTCACCTACCTGTCGATGGCTGGCCTCGTCTTCGGGACGGTCATCGTCTTCTTCCTCTCCTTCTTCCTCGTCCAAACTCACGAACAGGTGCGCTACTTCGGGATCCCCGATGCGTTCTGGCAGTCCCAGACCAAGAACGACGACGGCTCGATCACGCCCGACAGCGTCATCCCCACCGTGGGCGACTGCCGCCATCTCACCCGCGACGACAACGTCATCCACACCGAGCGGATCTGGTGGCTGCTCCCGATGAACCCGTTCGTGGTCGTCGCCGATGCGGCTCCCGGCCGGACCGAGACCGACCCGAACACCCTCAACGGCTTCCAGCCGATGCGGGCGATCAGTATCGGCGCCCGCGCCGCACGGGCCGGGGCCGACACCCGCGAACGGCAGGAGTGCAACTTCGGCAACCCCGGCGACCCGGCTGGTCTGCCGCCGCTCCAGTCCGGGCCCATCTACCCCTACGGGTTGGCCTTCTACTTGGCTCTCGGCGCCGGCGCGACCTGGCTGGCGGTCCGCCGCACCCGCACCCCGGTGACCCGGCTGCCCAACGGGACCCGCATCGCCTGACCCGGCGCCCGAGGGTCAGGGGTGGAGCGCGTCGAACTCGGCCTCGGAGACGATCTCCTCGTCGGCGTCGAGCCGGACGTGGGCGAGCAGCGACTGGAAGACGCGCAAGGCCGCGGCGGCTCGCTCGCCCCAGTCGGACAGGTAGCTGAACTGCCACCACCACAGTGCCTCGCTGATCCGGCCGGCCTCGTAGTGGCGCAGGCCGTGGGACAGGGCGTCGGCGATGACCGCGAGGTCGTTGGACAGCGACCCGGTCGTCAGCTCGGGCGAGGTGAGCGGGTCGACGACGTCGACGTACTCGTCGAGGCCCTCGAACAGGTTGGCGATGCCCGTGCGCATCGGGCCGAGCTCGGGGTCGGGACCGGTGTCAGCCTCGTAGCGCTCGGCCGGCACGAAGTCCTCGACGGCACCGAGCCGGGCGCCCATGGCGATCACCTGGGAGACGGCGAGCAGGCCCATCGGCAGGGCCGCCTCCGGCGCTGAACCGGACGCGATCTCGGTCACGGTGTCGAGGTAGTTGCGGGCCTCCTCGGCGCAGGCGTCGGCCAGGACCTGCAGATCGCCCTCCGGCGCATGGTGGGCAGGCGTGACGGCAGGGGTGTGGTCAGGCATCGAGCAGTCTCCGCCCCTCGAAGGCGCGCCCCAGCGTGACCTCGTCGGCGTACTCGAGGTCGCCACCGACGGGCAGCCCGGACGCGAGTCGGGTCACCCGAATTCCCATGTCCTTCAACAGTCGTGAGAGGTAGGTCGCCGTCGCCTCGCCCTCGAGATTGGGGTCGGTGGCGATGATGATCTCGGTGACGACGCTGTCGGCCAGCCGAGTCATCAACTCGGTGAACCGCAGGTCGCTCGGGCCGATCCCGTCGATCGGCGAGATGGCGCCGCCGAGCACGTGGTAGCGGCCGCGGAACTCGCGCGTGCGCTCGATGGCGACGACGTCCTTGGGTTCCTCGACGACGCAGATGCTCTCCAGGTCACGCCGCGGGTCGGTGCAGATCCGGCACAGGTCGCCTTCGGCGACGTTGCCGCAGATCGTGCAGAACGTGACGCGGAGCTTGACCTGGGTCAGCGCATCAGCGAGCCGGGCCACGTCGACGGAGTCGGACTGGAGCACGTGGAAGGCGATCCGTTGCGCGCTCTTGGGACCGACGCCCGGCAGTCTGCCGAGCTCGTCGATGAGGTCCTGGACCACGCCTTCGTACACCCGGTCAGCCTATGCCCTCGGCCCGACGACCAGCCCGTATGCCGCGCACCGGCGGGCTCCGGGCTGGTCACCGGTTACCGAGCTGGCTACCGAGCCGGAGTGGTTGTGGTCACAGCCACTTTGGTTCGGTAACCAGTTCGGTAACCCGCGGTGGCAGACCCACGCCGGTCGGCCATCGCGCAGGACGACCGGCTCATGTCGGATCTGGTCGTGCAGCGCCTCGGCGCGGTCCTCGTTGAGCAAGCCCAGACCGACGGACAACCCGACGATGACGCCGATGATGACGGCGTTGCGGCGCCTCGGCCGTGGTGATGTCCAGCACAGCGCCGGCTCGGGGCTGTGTATCCAGACTCATCGGTGCCCGACGCAGCCGGCGGGGAGCTCGAACCACCGCAGGGCGTCGAAGTCCGCAGAGACGTGCGCATCCAGGTCGTCCTCAACCCGCTCGTACGAAGCGGCCAGGGCCTCCGCTTGACGCAGGTAGTGGGCCAGTTCGGTCTCCGGGGCACGGTCCCGGTGTCTCGGATAGACCAAGGTGCCGTCGGCGGCATACGACAACTGGTCGAGGCGGAGGAGGGGGTCGATCACGCCGGTCCGGTGGTGCCAGAGTGCGGTGGTGGGGTCGAACCGGTAGTCACGCAGGAACAGGTGGCCGTGGCGGGCGACGAACAGCACGGCGGCAATCACGTAGTCGACGACGACGTCGGAGAGGAAGTAGTTGAAGTTCACCCGGACCCAACCGGGCTTGATGCCCTCGCAGCCGACGGCGATCTGTCGCTCGAACTGGAGAGAGTGATCGAGGTCGATGCCGAGCAGCCGGTGTCCGTATGGTCCGGCGCAGGAACAGCCACCCCGCGACTGGATGCCGAAGAGGTCGTTGAGCAGGGTGACCACGAAGTTGTGGTGCAGGTAGCGCCCGGCGGGTCGTCGAACCACGAACGACACGATCGAGAGCCGCTCCGCCGCCAGGTTGCCCAGCACCTCGATGGCCGGCTCGGCCGCCCAGGCCTCGATCGCGCGACTGAGGAAGCGGGCTTCGTGGGCCCGGATCACGTCCACACCGACCGCCTGCTTCAGGTCGAAGACGAGTCCGGCGCGGATCGCTTCGATGATCGCCGGTGTGCCGCCCTCCTCGCGCGCCACCGGGTCGCTCAGGTAGACGTGGTCGGCGGGGTTGACGTACTGCACCGTCCCTCCGCCGGGAACATCGGGGACCCGGTTGCGGAGCAGCTCGCGCCGCACGACGAGCACGCCCGGGGTGCTGGGGCCGCCGATGAACTTGTGGGGGCTGAGGAACATCGCGTCCTTGTAGGACTCCGGGTGACCGGCCTCCGCGCGCATGCTCAGCTCGACGTACGGGCCGGCCGCGGCACAGTCCCAGAAGGACAGCGCTCCGTGCCGGTGGAGCAGGGAGGAGATCGCGGTGGTGTCGCTGAGGATGCCGGTGACGTTGCTGGCTGCGGAGAACGCTCCGATCATCAACGGGCGAGCAACGTGTCGGATGAGCTCGCGCTCGAGATGGACCAGGTCGATGTGACCGTCCGCGTCCTGCGGGATCGCGACGACGTCGGCGATCGACTCGCGCCAGGGCAGCTCGTTGGAGTGGTGCTCGAAGGGGCCGATGAAGATGACCGGACGCTCGGCCACTGGAATCTGGGTGCTGAGCTGGTACCGGTCCTCGAGCTCCGACGGGATCCGGATGCCGAGGATGCCGACCAGCCGGTCGATCGCCCCCGTGGCACCGGACCCGGTGAAGATGACGACGTCAGCCTCGGTCCCATTGACCGCGCCGTGGATGATCGCGCGGGCATCCTCGCGGAGCCGGGACGTCTGGAGCCCGGTGCCGCTCGACTCGGTGTGGGTGTTGGCGTAGCG
>JBDTBX010000052.1:0-3362 GCA_039923915.1 Nostocoides sp.
CCCCCGGAATGGCGACCAACCGGGAGCGGGTCGACAACCGTGACGCGGTCGTCGACCAGCTCAATGGTGCCTTCGCCGAGATCCCGCTCACCGACATGCTCGTGAAGATGACCGAGTTGGGCATCCCGGCCGGCGAGGTCCGCGCTCTCGACAGCGTCTACGACTGGGACCAGACCCGCAGCCAGGGCTTGGTCATCGAGGTCGACCACCCGCACCTGGGCACGATCGAGATCCCCGGCCCGCCGATCCGGCTCGACGACAACGCGTATGCCGGCGGGCGCAGCGAGCACCTCCCTCCCCCGATGCTCGGCCAGCACTACGCGTCGGTGCGCGCCTGGCTGGCCTCCGCTGATGGCTGACCGGCTCGGTGCCCGTGCGCTGTTCGAGGCCGTCCTGGACGAGGGCAGCTGGGTCGGGTGGGATGGTGCACCTCTCGCCGTGGCTCCCGAGGGCAGCTCGTACGCCGCGGAGCTCGCCGAGGCCGCCGAACGCGCCGGCGTCGACGAGTCGGTCATCACCGGTGAGGGCCTCATCGAGGGCCGCCGCGTCGCCCTCATCGGCGGCGAGTTCCGCTTCCTCGCCGGGTCGATCGGCCGGACGTCGGCCGAGCGCGTCGTCCTCGCCTTCGAGCGCGCCACCGTGGAGGGCCTACCCCTCTTCGCCGCCCCGTCCTCCGGTGGCACCCGGATGCAGGAAGGCACACCGGCCTTCGTGACGATGGTGAAGATCTCGGCCGCGGTGGCGTCCTTCAAGGCGGCCAAACTGCCCTACATCACCTACTTGCGCCACCCGACGACCGGTGGCGTGCTCGCCTCGTGGGGCTCGCTCGGTCACGTCACCGTCGCCGAGCCCGGGGCGACGATCGGCTTCCTCGGGGCCCGGGTCTACGAGGCGCTCTACGGCCACTCTTTCCCCCAAGGCGTTCAGACGGCCGAAAACCTTTACCAACATGGGCTTCTCGACGCGGTCCTGCCGGTTGAGGGGCTGGCCCGCACGGCTTCCCGCTTCCTCGACCTGGTGCTGGCACCCAAGTCAGCCGCCACCGTGGACCCAGTCCCGATCGAGACGCTGCAAGACACCCCGGCGTGGGAGTCGATCGTCCGGTCCCGCCGACCCGATCGGCCTGGTGTCCGCGAGCTGCTGAAGCTCGGCGCCTCCGACGTCCTGCCCCTCTTCGGGACCGGCGCCGGGGAGTGGGACCGCAGTCTCTTCCTGGCTCTGGCCCGCTTCGAAGGTATGCCGTGCGTCGTCCTCGGCCAGGACCGCCGGCTCGAGACCCCCGACAAGCCCTTGTCGCCCTCGGGGTTGCGCGTGGCGCGCCGCGGCATGAAGCTCGCCCAGGAGCTCGACCTCCCGCTCGTCAGCATCATCGACACCTCCGGCGCGGCCCTCTCCAAGGAGGCCGAGGAGGGCGGCCTCGCCGGTGAGATCGCCCGTTGCCTCGCCGAATTGGTCGTCCTGCGCGAGCCCACCCTCTGTGTCCTGCTCGGCCAGGGCACCGGCGGTGGCGCCCTGGCCCTGATGCCGGCCGACCGGGTCATCTGCGCCGAGCACTCGTGGCTGTCGCCCCTGCCACCCGAGGGCGCCTCGGCCATCCTCTACCGCGACACGGCGCACGCGCCGGAACTCGCCACGCAGCAACGGGTTCGAGCCCGCGACCTACTCGCCGACGGCATCATCGACCGGATCGTCGCCGAGCATCCCGACGCTGCCGACGAACCAGAGGCCTTCTGCCGCCGGATGGCACAGACGATCAGCCACGAACTGTCCCGCCTCACGACGATGGACCCGACCGCTCGACTCACGTCCAGGCATACGCGCTATCGCCACCTCGGTCTATGACAGCGCGACCTGCCAACCGTTGGGCCGTCATTGGGCAGGTGCTGACAAGGCATCGGCCGGTCGCCCGTCCCTAGGCTCGACAGGGTGAGGATCCTCATCGCCCTGGGCGGCAACGCCATGACCGGGCCCGATGGCAGTGCGACGCCCGACGCGCAACGCGACGCCATCACCCGTGCCATGGAACGCGTCGCCGACGTCGTCGCGCGAGGTCACGACGTCGTCCTCACCCACGGCAACGGCCCCCAGGTCGGCAACCTGCTCGTCAAGAACGAGCTCTCCGCGGCCGTCGTCCCCCCGGTCCCGCTCGACTGGTGCGGCGCCCAGACCCAGGGCACGATCGGCTTCACGATCCTCGACACGCTTGAGAAGGCACTGTCCGACCAGGGAATCCACCGACCGGTCGCCGCGCTCGTGACGCGCACCCTCGTCTCCGCAGGCGACGCCGGCTTCCAGAACCCCACCAAACCGATCGGTCGCTACCTCCCGTATGCCGAGGCCAAGGTGCTCATGGACCACGGCCAGACGTGGGAGGACCGGGGCCAACACGGCTGGCGCCGCGTCGTCGCCTCACCCGAGCCGATCGAGGTCCTCGAGACCCACGCCCTGCTGACCCTGATCGCCGCAGGCTACGTCGTCGTGGCGGCTGGCGGTGGCGGGATCCCTTGTGTCCGAGGCCAGTCGGGTGCCGTCTACGGTGTCGAAGCCGTCATCGACAAGGACCTCACCGCGGCGCTACTCGCCGGATCCGTCGACGCCGACGTCCTCGTCATCGCCACCGACGTCGACAACGCCGTCGTCGGCTACGGCACGCCCCAGGCGAGGCCGCTCGGCGCCGTGACGGTTGCCGAGGTCGAGGCGTATGCGGCGAGCGGCGAGTTCGCGTCCGGCTCGATGGGCCCCAAGGTCGAGGCAGCGCTCCGATTCGCCCGCGCCGGAGGGCAATCCGTCATCACCTCCCTCGACAGGATCGCCGACGCGATCGACGCCATGGCCGACCCGACCCACGACCAGGTGGGCACCGTGATCTCCGCCAGCACCCGGCATACGACCTTTGCCCCGACGGCCCCCGCCCCAACCGAAAGGTGAGCACCATGCCCGAACCCATCGAGGTCCGCAAGGTCCCGATCCACTCCGTCGCCGACGCCTCCGAGCTGCAGAAGCTCTTCGATGACGGGGTCATGGACGCCAGCCGGGTGATCGCGGTCATCGGCAAGACCGAGGGGAACGGCGGGGTCAACGACTACACGCGCATCATCGCCGACCGGGCGTTCCGAGAGGTGCTCGTCAAGAACGGCGCCCCCGCCGACCAGGTCAAGCAGGTCCCGATCGTGTGGTCCGGCGGCACCGACGGCGTGATCAGCCCGCACGCGACGATCTTCGCGACCGTTCCCGCGGACAAGGCTGAGCAGAGCGACGAGCCTCGCCTCACAGTGGGATTCGCGATGAGCGAGGCCATCCTGCCCGAGGAGATCGGCTACGTCGCGATGGTGAGCAAGGTCGCCGACGCGGTCAAGGTGGCC
>JBDTBX010000053.1:0-4863 GCA_039923915.1 Nostocoides sp.
GGCATCGGCGTCCAACGGGGCTCCGAGGACCTTCTGAGGTGGGCCACGTACGCTCCGATCGAAAGCGGTCACGACGGGAAGGTCAAGGGGTTGCGCGCCACGGGGCTCGAGCCGGTTCGGCGCAGCCTTGCCGGTTGGGGACGGACAGCGCCCAGTGTTGCATCGGTCCAGGCCATGGGCACGGACGAACAGGTCGCCGACGCCGTCGGGTCCGCCGGGCCGCGTGGTGTGGTCGTGCGCGGGCTCGGGCGCAGTTACGGCGACGCGGCGCAGAACGGCGGGGGAAGTGTCCTGGACCTGACCGGTCGCGACCGGATCCTGGACGTCGACGCCGAGACCGGGGTCGTCGTCGTGGAGGCCGGTCTCAGCCTGGACCGGCTCATGCGTGACCTCCTCCCGAACGGGTGGTTCGTGCCGGTCACGCCGGGCACCCGGTTCGTCACCGTCGGCGGTGCCATCGCCGCCGACGTCCACGGGAAGAACCACCACGTCGACGGAAGCTTCGGGAGCCACGTCCGCTCGATCGACCTGCTCGACGCCCAGGGTCGGATCCGTCGGCTGTCGCCGAGCGACCCGCTGTTCTGGGCGACAGTCGGCGGCATGGGCCTGACCGGCGTCATCCTGCGCGCCACCGTCGCCATGACGAGGGTGGAGACGTCGTCGGTCATCGTGGACACCCTGCGCTGCCGGGACCTCGACGCCCTGATGGCCGCCATGGGCGATGACGACCGGTATCCCTTCTCGGTGGCCTGGGTGGACTGCCTGGCCCGTGGTGATGCGCTCGGCCGGTCGGTCCTGACCCGTGGCCGGTTCGCCCTCCAGTCGGACCTGACGCCACGTCGCCGGCGCGAACCATTGGCCTTCGCACCACGAAGCCTTGCCACCGTCCCTGACCTGGTTCCTCCGCACCTGCTGAACCGGCTCACGGTGGCCGCCTTCAATGAGGCGTGGTTCCGCAAGGCACCGGGCGAGCGACGGGGAGAGGTCCAGGGGATCGCGTCCTTCTTCCACCCGCTCGACGGTGTGGCCCACTGGAACCGGGTCTACGGGGCGCGCGGCTTCCTGCAGTACCAGATCGTCGTGCCCGACGGGTGCGAGGACGTGATCCGGGCGTGTGTCGAGGCGTTCAGCGCTTCAGGCACCGCATCCTTCCTCGCCGTCCTCAAACGCCTGGGCGAAGGCAACGCGGGACACCTCTCCTTCCCGCGCCGTGGTTGGACCCTGGCCCTCGACCTTCCCGCTGGAGCTGGCGGCCTTTCCCCCATGCTCGACCACCTCGACCTGCTCGTCGTCGAGGCCGGCGGTCGTTCCTACCTCGCCAAGGACTCCCGGATGACCCCCGAGACGGTCCGGGCCATGTACCCCCGCCTGTCACAGTGGCAGGAACTGCGTCACGACGCCGATCCCCGCGGCGTCTTCACCTCGGACCTGGCCCGGAGGCTGCACCTGTGAAAGATGCCGTGAACAACGTCCAGAACATCGTCCTGCTCGGAGGTACGTCCGCCATCGGTCTGGCGACCGTGCGGGCGCTGCTGGGCAGTCGGTCGGGGACGCGCGTCGTCCTCGCCGCCCGTCCGTCTCCCGCTCGCGCCGCCGCCGCCGCCGAGCTCACCGGCCTCGGTGCGGAGGTGGTCGCCACCGACCTCGACGTCGCCGATCTGTCCGTGTGCCGTGAACAGGTGGAGGCTGCGCTGGCGGGTCCGGACGACGTCGATGTCGTGCTCGTCGCCTTCGGCGTCCTCGGCGACCAGGAGACCGCGTGGCAGGACGTCGACGTCGCGGCCCACCTCATCGACGTCAACCATCGCGGAGCCGTGGTGTGTGGCGTGCTCGCGGCCAACCGTCTCCGTCAGCAGGGACACGGCGCGATCGTCCTGCTGTCGACTGTGGCCGGCGAGCAGATCAGGCGCAGCAACTTCCCCTACGGCTCCAGCAAGGCCGGGGCCGACGGCTTCTTCCTCGGGCTCGGCGACGCCGTCTCCGCCGACGGTGTCCACGTCCTCGTCGTGCGCCCCGGGTTCGTCCGGTCGCCGATGACCGAGGGCCTCGCCGACCGACCGATGACCCTCACACCTGACCAGGTCGCCACGGCCGTCGTGGACGGCCTGAACCGTCGCCGGCGACTGGTCTGGGCGCCGGCCCCGATGCGTCCGGTCATGGCCGTCCTGCGGCACCTGCCCAGGCCCCTCCTTCGACGGCTCCCGGTCTGAAACCGGTCAGCGGAGGTAGACCGATGCCAAGAGGCACCCAAGGAGGGCGATGCCCGCCCCGAGGAGAACCTTGTCGCCGAGGATGATCTCCTCCGGCTCCCCGGCCCGGCCGTCGTCCACAGCCGCGGCATACCGCAGCAGAGCGAACGTGAACGGCACGGTGGAGGCGTCACTCCAGCGGCTACCCGCCGCCGAGGCGTTGCTGAACGCCCAGAGGGCGTAGGTCACCATGACGGCCCCAGCGGACACGGTCCAGACGAAGCGAAGGTAGCTGTCGGTGTAGGAGGACAGCACCGGTCGGGTGACGCGGCCGGTCGCCTCACTCATGCGCAGCTCGGCATACCGCTTGCCGGCCACGACGAACAAGGAGGCGAATCCCGCGGTGAGGAGGAACCAGTCCGAGGCGAGCACGCCGGTCGCCACGGCCCCCGCAACGGCCCGGAGGAAGAACCCGGACGCCACGATGCCCAGCTCGACGAGCGGCTCCCGCTTGAGCCGCCACGAGTAGGCAAGCGAGGCTGCCGCATACGTCCCGAGGATCGCCGCGAGCGCCCAGCCGTCAACGAAGCCCAGCGCCATGCCCGCGACGAGAAGGACCGCCGCGGCCGCGCGGGCGACGGGGACGGGCAGGTCACCCGCGGCGATGGGGCGGTGGCAGCGGGTCGGGTGGGCCCGGTCCAGGTCGACGTCGGCCAGGTCGTTGGCGAGGTAGACGCCGGACGCGACGAGGGTGAACCCCACGAACGCGATGAGGGCACGACCGAGCACCTCAGGGTGACCGAGCGCACCGGATGCGAGGGGCGCGACCAGCACCAGCCCGTTCTTGGTCCACTGCCGGGGGCGGACCGCCCGGAGGAGCGCCCGACCCGTCCCTGGGCGCCGGTGAGTGGGTGGTGCACAGGGGCTGGTGGGGGTCGCCTGGTCAGGCTGCACTGACACTCACGAAGTCCCGCGTCGATGGCTGGAGGTAGCGCCTGGGGTTGGGACGCTCATCGGCCGCCAGCATGTGTGGGACCGCCGTTCCGCCTGCGGGATGGGTGTAGGTGATGAAGTTGGTCCAGTCCGGGTTGATGTCGAGCTGCATCGCGCGGATGGCCCCGGCCTCTTGGGCGATGACCGCGAGCGTCTTGACGTTGAGCGCCGGACCGACGATGAAGATGACCGAGCCGTCCGCCCGGACCCCGATCGCGGTGCGCCAGACGTAGGCCCGGTTGCCGATGGTCTTGCCCCACGTACTGGTCGTCGGGTCGTTGACGAGCGGGTTGAGCTGACCTTTGTCAACGAGGAGGGAGAGGTTCTGTCGGACGGCGGCAGTACCTGGACCGGGCGTCCCGCCACCCCAGGCGCGGACGTCGAGGCCACCAGCGGTGCTCAGCACCATCGCCGCGCCGCCCCGCCGCAGGGTGCCGACGCTGTGGCCGCCTTGCCAGTAGCCGCCTTGGGAGTCGACCATCGTGAAGCCGGAGTTGAAGGTGGCCAGCACTGACCGCAGCTCATGGCCAGTCAGCCTGTCCGGCTCGGGCCAGCCGGTCCCACCCGGCACCTGGTACCCGGGGTGGAGGGTGAATCGGAGCAGGCTGGGGTCCATCCAGACCGTCTCGACGAGATAGGACGTGTGGGCGCTGTCCGGCCGCAGGAATGCCGTGCGAACCGCCGGATGGCCGTGCAGGAGGATCGTCGTCTGCCACGCTCCCTCACCGGCGAGTGCGCCCTTGGCCACGGGCGCCAGTGGCGCGGGTGCCGCCAGCTCGTTGCTGGCGGCCAGCGCGCCGGCCGGAGACATCTCAGGACGCAGCCTGGGGATGCCGCCCACCACCGACCCACCCGTGCGTGGCGTGTTCGCGGCATACTGCGCCTGCTCCATCCCCGTCACGGCCCATCCCAAGCCGTGAAACCGCCCCCACTCAGCCAGCCGCGCCGACACGGTGTCGGTGCCGGGTGCGGTGAGCGCCCCACCCAGCGACCAGGTCAACCACAGGGCGAAGGCGGCAGCAAGGCCGACGACCACACGACGGCGGCGGTACACGCGCCGGGACCGAAGGCCTTCTCGAGGCGTCGGTCGTCGAGCCGATCGGCTCTCCAGCTCGTCGACATCGGACGTGGGAGGGGCGGACACGCCAGCGAGGCTGCCACGGGAGTCTGAGAATTATCTCAGGACGGCCACGAACCGCCGCAAAACCTGGAGTGTCGTGGGCGACGACGGTGATCCTCGAGGTCATGGTCCGCCAGATCCGCGGCCCCTCAGCCGTAGGTGTCCCTCGGGCCGCGGCCGTCGCTGATCTTGCGAGGACCCCTTGACCACGATGGCGCGCTCGGCCCGACGATGCGCAGCTCGGTGACGACACCCTCACCGGCCTCGGCGGCAAGTCGGGTCAACAGGCTCGAGGACAGCAGGCGCAACTGGGTGGCCCAGGTCGTCGACTCCGCCCGCACGATGAGCAGCCCCTGCTCGAAGCTCACCGGCGCACAGTGCTGGGCGATCTCCGGGCCGACGATCTGCGGCCACCGGCCGAGCACTGAACCTGCGGCGACGTCGATGGCCCAGCCGCGCTCGGCGATGAATGACTCCACCTCCTCGCCGAGGGTGTGGAAGTCGCGGGCCGCGTCGGTGCGCCGGTCGAGCGGTACGTCCTTGGCGCGGCGCCGCGCGGGT
>JBDTBX010000054.1:0-4901 GCA_039923915.1 Nostocoides sp.
GGGGTGCAGCCGCGTCGTCCGATGCCGGAGCATCTTCGGGCGCAGCCGCCGAACCTCCCTCGGCCTGAAGGAGGCCAAGGACCTCGTCGATGGCGCCCCCAAGGCCGTCCTCGAGAAGGTCGACAAGGCTGCGGCCGAGAAGGCCAAGGAGCAGCTCGAGGGCGCCGGCGCGACCGTCACCCTCAAGTGAGCCGCGCCGGGTAACCGGCACCTCACCTCCGCGAAGCGGGGTCACCGACAGCACGTCGGTGACCCCGCTTCCGTATGCCGGCGCCCGTTCGGCATCCCCGTGCTGGCTGAAGTTCCGAACGGGCAGCCGGGGCGTGGCCCGCAGGAGGTGGCGGGAGCGGGGAGAGGTGAGCACCCGGCATACCGCGCCGTAACCTCCGCGACGTCCACTCGTTGACCAGCCCGAAGCAGAGCGCCGCAGGCACCAGGCAGCGCCCTGACGCACGAGCCGAGCCGGGAAGCGAGGCACCCCCATGGGTACCGAGATCAGAGTCGAGGGACTCACCAAGCAGTTCGGATCCCAGGTGATCTGGAAGGACGTGAGCCTCACCCTCCCCGCGGGGGAGATCTCGGTCATGCTCGGGCCCTCCGGCACCGGCAAGTCGGTGTTCCTCAAGACCCTCGTCGGACTGCTCAAGCCGGACGCCGGGGCCATCTGGATCAACGACAAGAACCTGGTCACCCTCCGTGAGCACGACCTCTATGCGATCCGCAGGCTGTTCGGCGTCCTCTTCCAGGACGGCGCCCTCTTCGGCTCGATGAACCTGTTCGACAACGTCGCCTTCCCGTTGCGCGAGCACACCAAGAAGTCCGAGTCCGAGGTCCGCAGCATCGTCATGGAGAAGATGGATCTGGTCGGTCTCACCGGCGCCGAGTCCAAGCTTCCGGGTGAGATCTCCGGCGGGATGCGCAAGCGCGCCGGCCTCGCCCGCGCCCTCGTCCTGGACCCCGAGATCCTGCTCATCGACGAGCCCGACTCGGGTCTGGACCCGGTCCGGACGAGCTACATCAACCAGCTCTTCATCGACCTCAACGCCCAGATCGATGCGACCTTCCTCATCGTCACCCACGACATCAACACCGCCCGTACGGTGCCCGACAACATCGGGCTGCTCTACCACAAGCACCTCGCCATGTTCGGGCCGCGGGAGATGCTGCTGTCCAGCGAGGAGCCGGTCGTCCGTCAGTTCCTCAACGCCCAGACGATCGGCCCGATCGGCATGTCCGAGGAGAAGGACGCCGACGAGCTCGCCTCCGAGGTCGGTCAGGAGCTGCCGCCGCTGCCCCCGATCGCGATCCAGCTCGGCACGAGCGACGGCACCCCGCGGCGGGCCCAGAAGCCGGCGGGGGAGTGGTGTCGCGCCCATGGTGTGACACCACCCCCGGGCTCGTTCCTCTCCAAGAACGCCGGTATCCCCGGGGTCCCCCAGGCACTGAACAGCGCCTCGTATGCAGCGGCCGAGGTCGGGCAGGTCGGACGCGTCGGGCAGGTCGCGCCGTGAGCGTCGTCACCAACGGGCTGCGTCAGACCGGCAGCCTGTTCGCCCTCGCCCTGGATGTGCTCCGCGCACTGCCGCGGCGACCGTTCCAGACCAAGGAGTTCATCCAGCAGAGCTGGTTCGTCGCCTCGGTGACCATCGTCCCGACCGCCCTCGTCGCGATCCCGTTCGGCGCCGTCATCGCGCTCCAACTGGGCACTCTCACAAGGCAGCTCGGCGCCCAGTCGTTCACCGGGGCCGCGTCGGTCCTCGCCGTCGTCCGCGAGGCGAGCCCGATCGTCACCAGCCTGCTCATCGCCGGTGCCGGTGGTTCGGCCATCTGCGCCGACCTCGGCAGCCGCAAGATCCGTGAGGAGATCGACGCGATGGAGGTGCTGGGGATCAGCCCGATCCAGCGCCTCGTCGTGCCCCGGGTGCTGGCCACGATGCTCGTTTCGGTCCTGCTCAACGGCCTGGTCAGCGTGGTCGGCGTCGCCGGCGGCTACTTCTTCAACGTCATCATCCAGGGCGGCACGCCGGGCGCCTACCTCGCCAGCTTCACCGCCCTGGCCCAGATCGCCGACCTGGTCACCTCCGAGATCAAGGCGCTCATCTTCGGCGCCATCGCCGCCATCGTCGCCTCCTACAAGGGCCTGACCGCGGGCGGCGGGCCCAAGGGGGTTGGCGAGGCCGTCAACCAGAGCGTCGTCATCACCTTCATGTTGCTCTTCGTCGTCAACTTCGTCGCGAGCGCCGTGTACTTCCAAGTCGTCCCGCAGAAGATCTGAGGCAGCGGACATGAGCAAAGCAGGCGAACTGGCGGCCCGCCCGGCCCAGGCGCTGGACAGCCTCGGTGGGCAGATGCACTTCTACGTGTCCTCGATCCGCTGGGCGCCGCGCACGATCCGCCGCTACAAGAAGGAGGTCATTCGGCTGCTCGCCGAGGTCTCCCTGGGCACCGGCGCACTCTCGGTCATCGGCGGCACGGTCGGCGTCCTTACCTTCCTCGCCTTCTTCACCGGCAGCCAGGTCGGTCTGGAGGGCTACTCCAGCCTCAACCAGCTCGGCACCGGCGCCTTCGCCGGCTTCGTCTCGGCCTATCTCAACACCCGCGAGATCGCCCCGCTCGTCGCCGGCCTGGCCCTGGCGGCGACCGTCGGTTGCGGCTTCACCGCCCAGCTCGGCGCCATGCGGATCTCCGAGGAGGTCGACGCCCTGGAGGTCATGGGGATCCCGTCGCTGCCATTCCTCGTCACCTCACGGATGATCGCCGGCTTCGTCGCCGTGGTCCCGCTCTACGTGCTCGGCCTGCTCTCCTCCTATGCCGCGACCCGGTTCGTCGTCACCGGCTACTTCGGGCAGTCCAAGGGCACCTACGACCACTACTTCCACCTCTTCCTGCCCCCGGTGGACATCCTCTACAGCTTCGCCAAGGTGCTCGTCTTCGCCATCGTCATCATCCTCATCCACTGCTACTACGGCTACAACGCCTCCGGCGGACCGGCCGGGGTCGGGGTGGCTGTGGGCAAGGCCGTGCGCACGAGCATCGTTGCTGTCAACGTCATCGACTTCTTCTTCTCCCTCGCCGTGTGGGGCGCGACGACGACCGTCCGGATCGCTGGTTGACGATGGCGACCCCCACCACGAAGGTGAGCAACGCGGCATACGGGCTCGCGTTCCTCACCGTCGTCGCCATCCTCGTCGGGCTGTCGATCGCCCAGTTCCAGAAGCGGTTCACCGCGATCGTCCCGGTGACCCTGCGGACCGACTCGATCGGCTCCCAGCTGCAGGTCGCGTCCGACGTCAAGATCCGCGGCCTCATCGTCGGCGAGGTCCGCTCGATCACCAGCAACGGCCGGGGCGCGACCCTCACACTGGCGCTCGACCCATCGATGGTGTCCCAGATCCCGGCCGACGTAAGTGCCCGCCTGCTCCCCAAAACCCTCTTCGGCGAGCGCTACGTCGACCTCGTGCCGCCGGCGAACGGGCCGGCGGCGCCGATCGCCGCCGGTGACGTCATCCCGCAGGACCGGACCTCCACAGCCATCGAACTGGAGAAGGTCTTCGACGACCTCCTGCCACTCCTTCAGACCGTCCAGCCGGCCAAGCTCGCCGCCACCCTCAACGCGCTGGCGTCTACCCTCGACGGCCGTGGTGCCGAGATCGGCCAGAACCTGGTCCTCGTCGACACCTACGTCAAGGCGCTGAACCCGCAGCTGCCGGTCATCCAGGCCGACATCTCCGGGCTCGCCGATCTCGCGAGCACGTATGCCGTGGCCGCGCCGGACCTCCTCCGTGCGGCCAAGGCGCTGCTCACGACCAACAAGACGATCGTGGAGAAGAAGGACGCCTTGGCTGGCTTCCTCGCTGGCACAGCCGGATTCGCCAACGAGACCGCTTCGTTCCTCGAGCGCAACCAGGACCGGATCATCCAGCTCGGCCGAGTCCAGCAGCCGACCCTGGCCGTGCTCGCGCGTCAGGCACCGGTCTACCCCTGCTTCCTCGAGGGTCTGGTCAACTGGCTGCCCCGCGCCGACGGGATCTTCGCTGGCGGCCAGATGCACATCACCTTGGAGACGGTCCCGCAGACCCGTGCCTACCACCCGGGTGAGGAGCCCGCGTGGCGGGACAACCGCGGGCCGGACTGCAAGGGCCTTCCTGACCACGTCGTCGGTAGCCAGGCCCACCCCCGTGCGGGTTCGACGTACAACGACGGCACGGACGGGGCGCCCACCCATGCCAGCTCGGTCCTGCCCACTGCCTTTCTCGGGGCCTCGGGGCTGGGAATCGACAACGCCGACTCAGGCATCGCCGGAACCCTCGAGGAGCAGCGGATCGTGACGGCTCTGCTCGATCCGGCGCATGCCGACGACCCGCAGGCCATCACGACCCTGCTGGCCGGGCCCATCCTGCGCGGATCGGTGGTGAGCAACCAGTGATGACCACGCACAGGGGCTCCGCCCCCGTGAGTCCCCGGACAACACTGCGCAGTGGGGTCAAGCTGCTCATCTTCATCGCCGTGACGATCGTGGCCACCGGGACCCTCGCGGCGACGATCGCCAACATCCAGTTCGGCGACAAGACCACCTACTCGGCGATCTTCACCGATGTCACCGGGCTCAACAAGGGCCAGGAGGTCCGCATCGCCGGAGTCCGCGTCGGCACCATCGACGACATCGCCGTCAACAGCGACCGGACGACAGCCAAAGTGACCTTCGACGTGGCCACGACCAGCGTCCTGACTCAGGGCACCGAGGCGACCATCAAGTGGCGCAACCTGGTGGGGGAGCGCTACGTCGCCCTCAGCCAGGGCGCCGGTGGGGCCGCTCCCCTCTCCTCGAACGCCACGATCCCACTCGCTCGCACCCACCCCGGCCTCGACCTGACCGTTCTGTTCAACGGGTTCAAGCCGCT
>JBDTBX010000055.1:0-2858 GCA_039923915.1 Nostocoides sp.
CGCTCCATGACGCCCGGACGGTAGCCCTCGATCAGCACGTCGGTGGACTCGACGAGCCGAAGGACCAGCTCGGTGCCCTGAGCCGACTTCAGGTCGACCGCGATCGAACGCCGACCGCGGGAGACCACATCCGTGCGGCCCGCTGACACCTCGGCCAGCCCGCCCCCGCTGCCGGATAGCCGGTCCACCCGAATCACGGTGGCGCCCAGGTCAGCGAGCATCATCCCGGCGAAGGGTCCCGGGCCGATTCCCGACATCTCGACAACCGTGATCCCTGACAGTGGTCCCATCCGGCAGCCTCCAGGTCCGCGAGCCTCGGCCCGGTCCGCAGGGGCCGAGCCCTTCCCTGCCCGGCCGACGGGCGCTCCAGATCAGGAGCGGGTGGTCGGGAGATGGCCCAAACCTAGAGCAGATGCGCGCCGATTTCGCGTCGGCTGCTTCACTGGATGATGACCCCACTGGAGGACGCCGCTGTCCAGGACGCTGACGCCGAGGACCGCGACGGGGAGGACCTCGCTGTCGCGGACGCTCTCGCGGACGCTCTCGCGGACGCTGTAGCGAGCGTTGCCGACGAGGCCCTGGGTGAGTGGCTGGCTGAGCTACGACGTGATCCGGGCCCCTCCTGCGAGGAGCTGGGGGTCGACTCGCTGAGGCGGTCGTCCCAGGACCGGGCCGCGGCCCGCCCGCGGGGGCCGGACCTGGCCCGCGTGCAGGACGTGACGATCGACGATGACCTGAGAGGGCGGCTCTACCGGACGAGCCCGGAACCGCGCCCGCTGGTGCTGTTCACCCACGGCGGGGGCTTCGTGCTGGGCGACCTGAACTCCCACGACCGGGTATGCCGACGACTGGCCGCCAGGTGCGACGTCGCCGTTCTGGCCGTCGACTACCGGCGGGCGCCCGAGTTCCCGGCGCCGGCGGCCGTCGATGATGCGGTGCGCTCCTTCTGCTGGGCGACCCGCCATCAGGACCAGCTCGGCGCCGACCCCAGTGTGGGAATCGCGCTGGCCGGTGACAGCTCGGGCGCCGCCATCGCCGTGCTGGCCGCCATACGGCTGCGCGACTCCGACGGTCCTGAAGCCTCGGCGCTGCTCCTGCTCAACCCGCACACGGACATGACGCTCTCGCAGCCGAGCATGAACCAGAAGGGCGACGGCTGGGGTCTTGGCGCCGCCGAGATGGCGTGGTTCGTCCAGCAGTGGGTGCCGGACCCCGGTCGACGCGCCAACCCACAGGTGAGCCCCCTGTTCGCCGACCTCACCGGTCTGCCGCCAACGGTGGTGGCGACCGCCGAGCACGATCCGCTCCGCGACGACGGCGAGGAGTTCGCGCTTCGGCTGATGACCTCCGGGGTCACCTTCGTGCACTGCCGTCTGCGCGGCATGGTGCACGGCTTCATGAACCTCGACGACATCTCTCCGGCCGCCGCCCAGGCCGGCGACGACGTGCTGGAACGCTTCGCCCGCCTCCTGCCCCGAGGCTGAGAGGGCGACGGGAGCCCAGCCGCCACAGGAGGGACGCCGGCTCAGGCCCCGAAACGCTCGCCCATCATCGTGCGCAGTCCCGGCACCACGTCGGCGGCGAAGGACGTGAGAAACCGGGCCTGGTCATGGCCGGGCCCGTGGAAGACCAGGTGGTTGAAGCCGAGATCGAGGTACGGCTTGACGGCCGCGAGCGCCGTCTCGGCGTCGGAGGCCACGATCCAGCGGCTGGCCACCTGCTCGATCGAGAGCGCATCGCTGGCGGCCTCCATCTGGGTCGGGTCGCTGAGGCCGTGCTTCTGCTCGGCGGTCAGCGTCAGGGGGGCCCAGAACCGGGTGTTCTCCATCGCGAGCCGGGGGTCAGGGTCGTACGAGAGCTTGATCTCGATCATCCGGTCGATGGAGTCGCCGGCTCGTTCGGCGGTGGCCAGGCCCTCGTCGACGGCAGGGATGAGCTTGTCCCGATAGAGCTCCGGGCCCTTCCCGGAGGTGCAGATGAACCCGTCGCCGGAGCGGCCGGCATACCTGGCGACCACCGGGCCACCGGCAGCGACGTAGATGGGCACCGGCCGCTCCGGACTGTCATACACGGTGGCGTTGTGGGTCTGGTAGTAGTCGCCCTCGAAGGTGACCCGCTCACCGGCCCAGAGCTCGCGCATCAGCGCGACGGCCTCGCGCATCCGGGCGAACCGCTCCTTGAACCCGGGCCACTCGAGCCGTGAGACGGCGACCTCGTTCAGCGCCTCGCCGGTGCCGATGCCGAGCATGACCCGGTCGGGATACAGGCAACCCAGGGTGCCGAACGCCTGGGCCACCACGGCCGGGTTGTAGCGGAAGGTCGGGGTCATCACCGACGTACCCAGCAGGACCCGCTCGGTGCGCTCACCGACCGCGGCCAGCCAGGCCATCGAGAACGGGGCATGGCCGCCGGTATGCCGCCAGGGCTGGAAGTGGTCAGAGATCATCACGCTGTCCAGACCCACCTGCTCGGCCTGGACGGCGAACTCGACGAGCTCGCGGGGGTTGAACTGCTCGGCAGAAGCCTTGTAACCGATCCGTAGCGTCATGAGGAGACAGTTTCACGAATCGCGCCGCGCCGTGTTGATCGTTGCGGGTTTCGGCCGCCAAGCGGTGCCCACCGCGGGCTTTCGCTGAACCGCCACCGGTGGCACTCTGAAAGAAGGGGCGCAGCGGGGGTGGCTGGGCCAGCGGCGGTCAGCCGGTCACACGGAGAGGACAGCACGATGAGCAAAGATCAGGTGGCGCCGGAGACGAGGGGCGTCGCAGTCGAGCTTCTGGCCACGGTTGATCTCGGCCCCGAAATCCAGGGTATGGAAGGGCGCCAGCTGCGCATGCGAATAGTGACCATCGAGCCGG
>JBDTBX010000056.1:0-7522 GCA_039923915.1 Nostocoides sp.
GTCCTGGCAGGGCGGGGTCGAGCACGCCGACCCGCGGATCGGGCGGCCCAACCGGTCGGGGGTGCTGGCGGCCCTGGTCGTGCTGGTGGCGGCCGCGACTGCCGTCGTCCCGGTCGCGACCGTCATCGTCGTCCTCGCCTGGACCGTGGTCGCCCGCACGGCCGACCGGTCGGTCACCCACCTGCTCCTGCGGCGGCACGCGTCGGGGGTGCGGCGGGGTGACCTGCCGGTGGCGGTTGCCAGTGGCCCGTGGCACGTCCTCATGGCCCTTCTCGCCTCGGCGATCGCGGCCGTGGTGCCCTTCCTCGTCGGGATCTCGACGACCTTCTGCACCGGTCTCGCGGTGGCCGCTGTGACCGGCGGACCGGCGCGGCCGGCGATGGCGCTCCCGTTGTCCGCAGGTGGGCTGTTCGCGACCTGGATGGCGTGGTGGGGCCCGGGAGGAGCGAGCCTGCGCCGCGGTACCCGCAGCATCGTGCGTGGAGTGACGGGTGGCGCGGCCGTGCGCCAGTCGCTCGTCGCGCTCGTGCTCCTCGGTGTCGTCGCGCTCGTCGCCGTGGCGATGATGCGGACCGGCGTTCCGGTGTGGTGGCCCCTTGCCCACGCCCCGGGCGGCACCCTGTGGGGCCTCAACCCAGGCTCCTGAAGCCTGGTCGGGTTCCCCGCGGACCCGAGCGCCCGGCATACCCGAATGACATCGGTGTGATTCGAGTTCGCCTGTGGCACAAGGGAACCGAGGGATCAAAGTTACACCGTTGTAGTTGTGTGACGAGATTGAAAAGAGTGACAGAAGTGTCGTAACGTCGTTGGTCAGCGACCTCTCGAAGAGGCCCTCCGACCCCGTCGAGGCCTCGCCCCTGACCCCGCGAGAGGTCTTGACCTTCAGGAGAAGCGATGCTTTTCGCCCCCGAGTTCCCGACCGCCCCGACGCGTCGCCGACCCGTCCGCGGAGGCGTGGTCGGGGCGGGCCTGCTCCTCACCGCCGCCCTTGGCGGCGGCCTCGGCCTGGCTGCGACGGCCGGCGCCGCGGAGACCGTCTGGGACCGCGTCGCCGTCTGCGTGAGCGGCGGCAACTGGACGATCAACACGGGCAACGGCTACTACGGCGGCCTCCAGTTCTCGCCCGGGACGTGGAAGGCCTTCGGCGGACTCACGTATGCCGCGAGCGCCGACTTGGCGACCAAGGACCAGCAGATCTACACCGCCCAGCAGGTGCTCAAGGTGCAGGGGCCGGGCGCCTGGCCGACCTGCTCGGTCAGCGCGGGGCTGACCGTCGCCAACGGTCTCGCCGTCGTCGTGGACCCCGGCGGAACCCCGGCACCCGCGCCGACTCCGACACCGACCCCCACGCCGCCGCCGCCGATCTCGCGTGACTACGCGCGGGCGCTCATCGTCGACGGGTCCCTGGGGCCGCTCACGCGGGGCGCCGCAGAGCGGTGGTTCGGGGGGTCGCTCAACGGCACGTGGAGCGTGGACGACGTCAGGAAGCTGCAGACCAAGGTGGGGTCCTACCCCGACGGCGACATCGGCCCGATCACGACCAAGGCGTTGCAGCGCAAGGTCGGTGCGGATGTCGACGGCGACTGGGGTCCGCAGACGACGACCTTCTTCCAGCGCTTCCTCAACAAGACCGTCTACGGCCAGTAGCGCGTGGTGGAGGGACGCGTCAGTCCGCGCGCCTCACGGCCGCTGGCCACCAGCACCTCGACCTCATCCCTCCACGGTCAGGACCCGCACCGTTTCCTCGAACGCGCGACGGGCCACGACGGTCTCGCTGGAGGGCATCTACCCCCGAGTGTCGACAGCAAACCCGTGACCGGCTCCGCTTGCGCAGCGAGCGAGTGGATGGTTGTCTGTGGATGCGGACAGGTCCAGCAGCGGTGCCAACGGATCCGCCACCCGGAGGCAACTCATGGCGCTGCTGACCTCATCCGCTCTCGTTCCACATGTGCCGTCCGTGCACCCATCGACTGATCCGCCAGCCCAGTGGGCCACGGACGAGCCCGGGGTCGAGGCCCTGCTCGAGGCGGCCCTGAGTTCCACCGACGAGCGGCGGGCGGCCCGGCTGCGCAAGGAGGCTGTGGTCCGCAGCCTGGACGTGGCGGACCGGTTGGCGCTCCGCCTGCGTGGTCGCGGAATCGAGGTCGACGACCTGGTCCAGGTGGCCAGGATGGCCCTGGTCAAGGCGGCGCTGCGCTACCGCCCCGGCCTCGGCACCTGCTTCGCGGCCTACGCCTCGGCCACCATCACCGGCGAGCTCAAACGACACTTCCGAGACCACGGTTGGGCAGTTCGCCCGCCCCGCCGCCTCCAGGAGCTCCGGGCCGAGCTCGCCGTGGAGTCCGAGCGGATGGGCCACGAGTTCCAGCGCCTTCCCACCGTGCCTGAGTTGGCCGAGGCGATGGCCGTCGAGAGCGACGAGGTCCGGGCGGCCCTGGCGTGCTCGGCCGCCTACCACACGGTCTCACTCAGCGCACCCACCACCTCCGGCGCTGCGCTGAATGACCAGTTGGCCCATCCCAACGACAGGTTCCAGGCGCTGGAGACCAGTGCGGCTCTCGGCAGCCTCATCGCCGAGCTCGATGAACGCCAGCGCAAGATCCTGACCATGCGGTTCGTGGAGGAGATGACGCAGGCGCAGATCGGTCGCGAGATCGGGGTGAGCCAGATGCAGGTCTCCCGGCTCCTTTCTGGGATCCTCGGGCGGTTGCGCGAGGGCATGGAAGACGTGTCGGAGACGGCCTGACATCCCCGACGCGCAACTCGGACTACGTCAGGGCGCACGGGCTACAGTGAGCGATGGCGGCACTTTTCGCCGGTGGGTTCGTACTCTGAACGATGGAAAAGGGTGGCCCGGTGGCTGACGTGGTGGACCTCTCGCTCGCAATCGACGACCGAGCGCTCGAGCCGAGCTTGTCCTCGCTGGCGCAGGCGATGGACGATGTGATTCAGCGGGTGAACCGCGGGCCGACGGAGGACGCACCCGGTGAGATCACCCGGGCAGCGGTGGAACTTCTCGGCCGGGCGACCTGGGCGAGCGTGACCATGCTGGAGAAGGGGAAGTTCCGTTCCCTGTCGCCGACCGCGGAGGCGGCGATGACCGCCGACCAGCTCCAGTACGAGCTCGGCAGCGGCCCCTGTGTGGACGCGGTGCTGGACGACGGGATCTACGTCACCGGTGATATCGCGGCCGACGGCCGTTGGCCGGCGTACGGTCACCGGGTGCAAGAGGAGGTGGGCGTCTGGAGCATGGCCGCCTACCGCTTGGCGGTACCCGAGGACCTGGGCGTCATCGCCGGTCTCAACCTCTACTCGGTGGAGCCGGACGCCTTCGACGAGCAGAGCGTCTGGCTGGGACTTCTGCTGGCCACGCATGCCTCCCTGGCCGTGTCGGCGCAACTGGCCCACGAGGAGGTGGGCAACCTGCAGCAGGCGTTGCAGAGCAATCGGGACATCGGGGTGGCGATCGGCGTCCTGATGGCGCGGCACGGCCTGACGAGGGACCAGGCCTTCGACCTGTTGCGGGTGGCCAGCCAGGACCGCAATCGCAAGCTCGTCGACATCGCGGCCGACGTGGCCGAGTCCGGCGAACTGGCCATCTCCCACTGGCCGAAGAGTGGCCGGCAGAACGCCCTCTGAGGCCTTACCAGTCGCATCGCCGACCCGGCATCCGGTCGGCAGTCGGGTTCCGACACCTGCCATGACGGCTCCGCACTCCGCAGCCGCGCCGTCCAGCAATGAGCAGCCGGCGCCCCCGCGGGGGCGGCGCCGCAGTGAGGTTCCCCCCGGATCGTGGGCCCGCCGACCGTGTGGAGCCACCGTCCTGGTCCTGCCCCGAGGCGGCCTAGGAGAGGGAGGATGACTTGTGCGTGGCGGACTGGGCGGTGCGGGCGACCTTGCGGTCGGTCAGCACCGTCCAGACGCCGAGGGCCACGCCGGTCAGAACGGCGAAGAGGAAGAAGCCCATGGCGATCATCGGATAGCCCAACACCGTGGCCCGGGTCGGCACTCGCATCATCAAGGCCGCCCCGAGAACCGTCGAGGCGATGATGATGCCCAACGTGACACGGTTGGCGACCCGTTGGAGCACCGTATGCAGCCGTGCCTCGTCGATGGCATCGACCCGAATCGAGAACTCCCCCTCGGCCAGGTTGTCCAGAATCCGGTTGGCGCGCCGGGGCAGTTGGGAGGTGAACTCCTTTACTTCGAGCGCTGCGGCCATCAACCCACCCGGCGTGGCCTTCATCCCGCTCGCGAGGAGCTCGTTGGCGTTTTCCCGGATAGCCTCCGCTGGGGAAAAAGTCGGATCCAGATGAGTGGTGGCCTGGTCAAGATTGAGCAGGGCCTTGCCGATCATCGACATTTCGGCGGGAGGACGAAGCCCATGCTGCCCCGACAACCGCGACAGGCCCATGAGCACTGACCCCGCCTGGACATCGGCACCGCTACTGACCGCTTCAGACACCAGGTGGGAGACGTCAGCACGAAACGCGCCAGCGTCGTATCCCTCGAGGGGGTGGCCCATCTCCGCAAGAACGACAGCAGCCTCCTCTCCGTCCCCCTCCCCGATCGCCAGGAGCAGCTTGATCACCTTGGACTGGAGGCGCGGCGGCACGTTGGCGACCATGCCAAGGTCGAGAAGCGCGAGCTGGTTGTCGTCGGTCAACAGCAGGTTGCCCGGGTGCGGGTCGGCGTGCAGAACACCCTCGTCCAGGATCATCCGCAGGTAGCAGCCGAACAGCTGCTCGACGATCGGCCCGGTGTCAACCTCGATGAGACGAAGTGGCCCGACATCGGTGACCTTCTTACCGTGGATCCGGGTCATGGTCAGGACCTTGGATGAGGTGAGGTCGAGGATCGGTTCGGGCACGACCAGCAGGTCGTAGCCCTTGGTCAACTCGATGAACCGAGACAGGTTGCGTGCTTCGCGGCGGTAGTCAAGTTCCCCGGACAGGGATCGCGCGAACTCCCGCAGAAGCTGGGAGAAACCGTAGGCCCGGCCCAGGTCGGTGCGCTTGTCCGCGATCGCCGCGAGATTCGCCAAGGTTTGCAGGTCCTCTCGTACCACATCCCGGACGCCTGGCCGTTGGACCTTGACGACTACTTCCCGCCCACTGGGAAGGACGGCCCGATGGACCTGCCCCAGAGAGGCCGCAGCCATGGGACTGGGGTCGAACTCGGCGAACAAGTGGCGGATGTCGACGGAGAACTCGGCCTCCAGGATCTGCTTGACCTCCTCGAAGGAAAACGGCTCGACGGTGTCCTGAAGGCGTGCAAGTGCTGCCGTGTAGGCCGGGGGAAGCAGGTCGTCGCGTGTCGACAGCAACTGTCCGAGCTTGATGTAGGTCGGGCCCATCGCCTCCAGGTCGTTGGCGAATGCCTCTGCGGTTGCATGGTCGCCCTCGACCGCGTCCTCGGAGGCGAAGGGGTCCAGTCCCGCCGACGTGACGAGGTCGGACCGCCCATAACGCACGAGGAGCCGCACCAAGGGTCCATACCTGGCCGCTGCGGACGGCAACAGCGTCATCTGAGCTCCTTGGCGATTGTCATGGGCCTAAGCATGCCCCTCACCGCGACCTTCCCGGCACGGAGCACCCTTGGCCGCCACACCGCATACCGCTCGCCGGCGTCCGAGCGTCGGCTGCAGCGCTCGGACCTGTCGGTGCGAGCGTCGGCAACTGGACGCTGCATGTGTCGTCCGGCCGACATTCCGTTGCCCTGTGAAGGAACAAGATTGCTTCAGCAGGCGATCATCGGGATCGCCCACCGCGACAGGAGATCGAAATGACGCTCAACGAAGACTCCACGGACCAGACCGACACGGCCACCACGGCCGCCGACGATGTTGAGGGCCACCGGGCGGCCCAGTACCTCACCGATGAGGACGGCACGGCCGCCGACGATGTCACGGGCCACCGCCTCCAGCAGGTCACCGATGAGGACGGCACGGCCGCCGACGATGTCGAGGGCCACCGCCTCCTCCAGCAGTAGCAGTCGCACACCGCGAACGGCGGGACCGGCCGGCGACGGCTGGTCCCGCCGTTCGCGCTGTTGTTCTACCCGTAGGACCTCCCAGGCAGCGTTCGGCCGCGGTCACCACGACGGTGGAATACCGATTGCTGAGCATTCACGCTCCCGCAAGCGCCGCTGGCGCGACCTACCAGCAATCGGGAGTGGCCTGCCCGGCGGCTCCCGCTTTCGTCTCAGGATTCGGCGTTGTCGGCCAGTGCCCGCAGAACCGTCTTCGCCTCTGCGGTGGTGATCGGGCGGTGGTGTCCGACGATACGGGCCAGCAGGCCTGCGATGTGCGGTGCGGCGAAGCTGTTGCCGGTGGCCACGATACTGCCACCGTCGGCCCAGGCGACCTCCAGATCGATGCCGGGAGCCCCGAACTCGACCGGCGGCTCTGCATTGGTGACGAAGCGCTCGGGGTCCCGCCCGTCGTAGGCAGCCACGGAGAAGACGCCGGCGAACTGCGAGGGGTAGCTCGGCGCGGGAACGTTGTTGACCGCGCATACCAGCATCACGTTGCGGAACGCGGCGTCGTCGACGAGCTCGTAGAACGTCTCCAGGATCGCCCGGCTGCGGGTGCTCAGGCTCAGGTTCACCACGTCCATGCCGTTGTCGATCGCCCACCGCAGCCCGGCGGCGAAGACCTGTCCGCGGCCGGTGAGCGCTGCACCCAGGACCCGCACGCTGTACAGCTCACACTGGGGTGCCAGCGCGCGAATGATTGCCGCAGTAGCAGTCCCGTGGCCGTACAGGTCATCGTGGGCTCCGGGCACGATCCTGATCCCGGCGTCCGCCGACTCGTCGGGCTCGATCACCACGCCGCCCTGCACAGCCCCCACCTGCGGGTGGGTGCCGTCGATCCCACTGTCGACCACGGCGACGCGAACCCCAGCACCGGTGCCCGCACCCCAGGCCCAATCGCGGGTGATCCGCGTCGGCAGGCGCAGCGTGCGGACGCGCCGCAGCCGGTCCGGCGCGAAGGCCTCCGACCAGGCCGGCAACTCGCTGGGGCTCACCGCGTGTTCTCGACGACGGCGCTGAGCAGCCGAGCGGCGAGTTTCTGGGACGCAGGGCCCATCTCGTCCAGCTGCCGCACCAGGCCGACCAGTTCGGCGAGTCGGGGAGCGCCCAGTACGTCGTCGACCGTCGTTGCGGCGGCGGTGATGTCGAGAACAAGCGCCACCTGCTGGGCCGCCCTGGCGGCGACTTGCATATCGTGCGGGCCGCCGGCGCGATCGAGGACTTCGAGGACTCCGATGGGCCCGTCGTCGCCCTCGATCGGGGTGGCCAGGATGCTGGTGGGCAGGTAGCCGGTCTGCTGCGCCGTGTCCCGGTCGAACCGCGCATCGCGGTGAGCATCAGCAATTGCCGCTGTTTGTCCCGACGCCATCACCCAGCCGGCGATCCCACGGCTGATGGGGCTCCGCAGTCCGACGACCTCGCGCGCGCCGATTCCGTCGGCTGCGCGGAACTCCAGCTCGTCGCCGTACAGCAGCGCCACCGAGCAGGC
>JBDTBX010000057.1:0-3939 GCA_039923915.1 Nostocoides sp.
GACGCTCCGGACGAGGCTGGCCACGGGCTCGCGAGAGACGCGTCGAACCGACACCACGGCCAGTGCGGTCATCGCGACGGCCGCGACGACGAGCGCGGCATACGTGAGGGGCGGCGCCTCGAAAGGCGGCGACGTGGGCAGGACGAGGCGGCGGGCCAGGGCCGAGAGGCCGAGCGCCACCGCCGCCCCGACCGGCACCCCGAGGAGAACCGGCGGCAGGGTCTCGGCGAGCAGCAACCGCCGGGCGCCGGCGGAGCCCCGACCGCGCAGCTTGGCCACGGCCACCTCGGACCGGCGCTGGTCGGTGGCGGCGACGAGGACGAGCCAGAGCACGCAGGCGAGCAGGAGGGCGAGCTGGGCGACGAGCAGCGGAACCGTCACGTCGGCCTGGTCACGGCCGGCGACCATGTCGGCGGCGATGGGCGGCAGGCCGCTGGAGCCGTAGACGGCGAGGGAGGCGTTGAGCTGCTGGGCGTTCTGGGCCGTGGGCGCCCACGGCACCTGGACGAAGGTGTTGACCTCCGGGCCGAGCGGGATGATCTGGTCGATCCCGGTCGTGGCGGTGCGCAGCGGGAAGTCGGCGAGGTTGTGCACCTCCTGGAGGGCGGCGGTCAGCCCGGTCGGCCCGTGGAGCGGCGCGGTGAACGTCGACTCCGGCGTCAGCATCGCGTCCAGCTCGCCGCCCTCGGTGCGACCGGTCAGCAGGGTCCCGAACCAGTACGGGTCCCTCGCCGGTTGGGTGTAGACCCCGACGATCGTGGCCGTCAGCCGGGGCGCGTCGGCGACCTGGGTGGCGGCGTCGTCCCACTCCCCGAGCCGGAGCGTCACGCCGAGCTTCCACGCCGGCCGGGTCTTCTGCTGTCCGGCCGAGATGGCGACCTGGCCGGCCTCCGTCGGGCAGCTGCCGGCGACGATCCGGACGTGCTGGCAGAACCCGTCGCGCCAGACGAACTGCCCGTCCGGCCGGTTGAGGAGGGGCTCCTCCCGCACGACGAGGTAACGGCCACGGATCGGCGGCTCGTAGTGCGCGGCCAGCGCCGGCGGGACGTAGCCGACGAGGTCGTCCGGCGACTTCACGGAGGCCTGGTTGACGGCGCTGTAGGAGGTGAGGGACATCCCGCTGGCCTGGGCCGGTTCGGCCTGCAGCCGGGCGGTGACCATGGCCTGCTGGAGGGCCCGGTTGTACATCGGGGCGAAGACCACGCACGCGGTGACGAGTGCGGACAGCACGAGCACGACGAGCGCCTGGGCGCGTCGGTATCGCGTGGCGTGCAGCACGGGTCTGTGCCCTCCTTTCCCCGACGGGACGGTACCCCTGCTCGCCGGAGCCGCCGATCGGTCCCGCGCAACGATCCGGTCACGACCGATCCTGGACGCGATGTCGTATGCCGTGCGCGCGGCATACCCGAAAAAGTTGCGGCGTCGGCGGCTAGCGCTGCTCGGCGTCGCTGACCTCGCCGACGAGCTCCTCCAGGACGTCCTCGAGGAAGACGATCCCGGCCACGCCGCCGTGGGGCACGACGACCCGGGCCAGGTGCGAGCCGGTGCCCTGCATGGTCCGCAGGACCGACTCCACCCCGTCGTCGGGGCGGACCGTCGCCAGCCGCCGCACCCGCCTGACCGGGATCGGCTCGGCGCGCTCCTTGGCGTCGGCGTCCAGGATGTCCTTGAGGTGAAGGTAGCCGATGAGCGAGCCCATGTCGTCGGTCATCGGGTAGCGCGAGAACCCGTGCTTGGCGACGAGGTGCTCGATGTCGTCAGGGGTGCTCGACGGGCTCACCGTGATCAGCGAGCCGAGCGGCACCGCGACGTCCTCGGCGTCCTTGTCACTGAACTCCAGCGCCGCCCCGAGCCGCCCGAGCGTGTCCGCCTCGACGAGCCCCCCACGGTGCGACTCCTCGATGATGTGGTGCACCTCCTCGGCCGTGAACTCGTCCTGGAGCTCGTCCTTGGGCTCGATGCCGGCCCGCCGGACGAGGCCCTTGGCGAGGAACTCCATCCCGGCGATGACCGGCCGCAGCACGCGGGTGATGGCGAGCAGCGGCGGCACGAGGATGAGCGCGGCCCGGTCGGGTCCGGCGAGGGCGAGGTTCTTGGGGATCATCTCGCCGACGACGACGTGCAGGTAGGCGACGAGGAGCAGCGCCAGAGCCAGGGCCAGCCCGTCGGTGAGGCCCACCGGCATACCGATCCGCTCGAGTGGCCCCGCAAAGATGTGGTGCAGCGCCGCCTCGGAGAAGGCACCGAGCAGGACCGAGCACACGGTGATGCCGAGCTGGGCGCAGGCGAGCATCGAGCCCATCCGCTCCATCCCGGCGAGGGTGCTGCGGGCCCGGAGCGACCCCTCGGCGGCGAGCGGCTCGAGTTGCGAGCGCCGCGCGGCCATCGCCGAGAACTCGGCGCCCACGAAGAAGGCATTGATGAGCAGGAGGAGCAGAGTGAGCCAGAAGACGATCACGGGGCTTTACCCTCCCGGGTCATCGCGCCGATGCCGGTCTCGGGCTCCGGGTCGGGGGCCCGGGTGAAGCGCAACCGGTCGACGCGCAGGCCGTCCAGGTCGAGGACCTCGACCGTCCAGCCCGGCACCTCGACCGTATCCCCCACGTCGGGCACCCGGCCGAGGGCGGCCATCACGAACCCACCCGTCGTCTCGTATGCCGGCCCGTCGGGAATGGGTGCACCGATCCGGTCGCGCACCTCGTCCGGACGCCAGAGCCCGGGCACCGACCACATGCCGGAGGAGACCTCCAGGCCGGTCGTGGGGGCCCGGTCGTGCTCGTCGGTGACGTCGCCGACGATCTCCTCGACGACGTCCTCGAGGGTGACGACGCCGGAGGTGCCGCCGTACTCGTCGACGACGACGGCCAGCTGCATCCCGGCCCCGCGCAGGAGGCGAAGGAGCGGGTCCAGCCGGATCGTCTCCGGGACGAGCAGGGGCGCGACCATGAGCGCCGAGACCGGCACGTCGGCCCGGCGTTCGTGCGGGACGGCCATGGCCCGCTTGACGTGGACCATCCCGTCGATGTCGTCCCAGTCCTCGCCGAGGACGGGGAAGCGTGAGTGCCCGGTGGATCGGGCCAGGAGCAGCACGTCGTGGGCGCTGGCCGTGCGGTCGATGGCCGTGGCCCGGACCCGCGGGCTCATGACGTCGGCGGCGGTTCGTTCCCCGAAGCCGAGGCTGGCCGTGACGAGGCGGGCCGTGCCCTGGCCCAACGTGCCGGCCTCTGCGCTGCGGCGGACGAGGCTGGCGAGCTCCTGCGGCGTGCGGGCGCCGGACAGCTCCTCCTGGGGCTCGACACCGACGCTGCGGAGGAAGCCGTTGGCCGAGCCGTTGAGGACGGCGATGAGGGGGCGGGCGACCATGGCGAACATCCGGACCGGGCCGGCCACCACTTGCGCCGTGCCCATCGGCGCCGAGATCCCGAGGAACTGGGGCAGCAGCTCCCCGAAGAGCATGGAGAACAAGGTGACGAGGACGAGGGCCACGACACTGGCCACCCGGTCCCGCGTCGACCCGTGCAGTCCGAGCGCCCCGAGTGGCGCGTGGAGCAGGTTCGCGACGGCCGGGGTCGTGAGGAAGCCGAGGATCAGGGTGGTCAGGGTGATCCCGACCTGGGCGGCGGACAGCTGGGTCGACAGCCCCTTGAGCGAGGCCAGGACCGAGCCGGCCTTGACGTCACCTCTGTCGGCCGCCTTCTGGACGGCGGAGCGGTCGAGCGCGACGAGGCTGAACTCGGTCGCGACGAACAGGGCGGTCCCTGCCGTCAGCACGAGGCCGGCGAGGACCATCAACCAGTCGGTCATAGTGCGTCGATCCTAAGCGGGAGCCCGGCGCCCGACCGAAACGGCGAACGAGCACGCCCGCCGAGATCGGTATCCACCGGCCGGACCCCGCACGTGCGGGGTTTTGCCGGGGCCTGACCCCGACACGCCGTAACA
>JBDTBX010000058.1:0-7790 GCA_039923915.1 Nostocoides sp.
CGACCTTCCGGCGAGCAACCGCCGGGCGAGCTGTCGGGCGCGAAGCCGGTCGCCGAACAGGCTGGTGCCGGTATGCCGTCCGGGCGGCGACACGCTGGGCACGCACGCCGCGGCCGACCCAGACGACCGCACAGCCGATCGCGAGCACGGCGAGGAAGGGCGCCCACCAGACGACTGCCCCGACGACGGCGAGTACCGTCACGACGAGGAACACGCCGAGCTGGGCGAGCAGCACGAGACCGCGGACACGGCGCGGGACCGCGGTCGAGGGCATGTCGTCGGTCGCGCGACCAGAGCCTGCCGGTCGCGGCGACCGACCCGGAGATGCCGAGTCAGAGGACCCAGCCGGGTGACTGGCCATCAGGGAGGTTGAGGCGGTCACGCCGGCGCGCTTGACGAGCACCTGCGGGCGCATCGACCGGGCCGGGCTCACGGCATACGACCGCGGTGCGGGGGTCTCGAGCGAGGACTTCGGTAGCGGGCTGCGGCGGGCCAGCACCCGCATCGACTCCGAGAAGCGGTCCATCGACCGGGCGGTGGCGAGGTGCTCACGGCGTCGGATCCAGTACTGGACCAGGTAGGCAGCCCAAATGGCCACAACGACGAGGAAGATCAGTCCGTTGGGCGCCACGCTCCGAAGTTACGGGGCGGGGTCGGTCAGGCGACGGAGGTGGGACGGTGTGTCGTCAATGTGACTGGTGTTGTGGATGATCCAGCCGTTCCCGAAGGGTCCCACCGTTCAGCTCCTCGACGGTGATCGCGAAGGACTCGTGGTCGCGCCAGGCCCCGTCAATGTGCAGCATCCGACGCCGGAGACCCTCGCTGCGCAGCCCGAGCTTCCTGACCACGGCCAGGCTCGCGGCATTCTCGGGGCGGACGTTGACCTCGACCCGGTGCAGTCCGATCACCGAGAAGCCGTGGTCGATCACGGTGGCGAGCGCGGTCGGCATGATCCCGCGCCCCGCATGGTCACGCACCATCCAGTAGCCGGCCGAGCAGCTGCGGAACGAGCCGAGGGTGATGCTGCTGAGGTTGACCTGGCCGACGATCCGGCCGTCGACCTCGATGGCCAGCGGGACCGACCGGCCCTGCCCGGCCTCGTCCTCGAAGATCCGCAACATGTCGGCGTAGGTTCGCGTTCCGGTCCCCGGCACCGGGTTCGTCGCGTCCCAGGGCGACAGCCACTCCGCGTTGGCCCGGCGGGCCGCGACGAATGGAGCTTCGTCACGAGCGGTCAGCGGGCGCAACAGGACTCGTTCGCCCACGGGTGTCGTGGCCGAGAGCCGCACCGGCCAGTGCTCGGCGACCCGGCGACGGAACATCACAGCGCAGCCATCAGTGGCCGCCGCCGTGGTCGCCACCGCGGACCTGGGAGATTGCGTGTGCCACAACGGGTTCAAGTACGGCGAGGGCATCGCGGACGCCGCCGGTGGAACCGGGCAGGTTGACGACGAGGGTCCGGCCGGCCAGCCCGGACAGCCCCCGGGACAGCATCGCCGTCGGGATCCCGGCCGCCACTCCACGAGCCCGGATCGTCTCGGCGATGCCCGGTGCTGGGCGGTCGAGGAGCGGAGCCGTGGCCTCGGGGGTCCCGTCGGTGGGCGACAGCCCGGTCCCCCCGGTCGTGAGCAGCAGGTCGGGCTCGGTCGCGAGGGCCGCCCGCAGCGCGGCGGTCACGTCGGGTCCGTCGGGCACGACAGTCGCTTCGGCGACCTCGATGCCCCACTCGCGCAGGGTTGCGACGACGAGCTCTCCGCCACGGTCGGGATAGACCCCCGCGGCGGCCCGCGTGGAGCAGGTGATGACCACGGCCCGGATTCCGGCCGGCATACGGCGTCCATCTCTTGACCCCACGTCAGGTGCCACACCCGTCCCAGGACGTGAGGTGGGGTCAATTCCTTGACGTATGCCGGGCTCGTCGCTCACGACTCGCGCCAGTCGCCGGAGCGGCCGCCGGACTTGGCAGTGACCCTGATGTCGGTGATCCGGGTGTGCTTGTCCAGGGCCTTGACCATGTCGACGACGGTGAGGGCCGCGACGGCGACGGCGCTGAGCGCCTCCATCTCGATACCCGTCCTGTCGGCCGTCCGCACCGTCGCCCGGATCTCGACCGCCTCGTCGGTGACCTCGAGGTCGACCGTCACGCCGTGGACCGCGATCGGGTGGGCCAGCGGGATGAGGTCGGGCGTCTTCTTGACCGCTTGGATCCCGGCCACCCTGGCCACTCCGAGCGCGTCGCCCTTGGGCACGCCATCGCCCCGCAGGGCGAGGATCACGGCGGGCGACACCAGAACGCGCCCCGCCGCGCTCGCCTCGCGGACCGTCACCGCCTTGGCCGAGACGTCGACCATGTGCGCGGACCCGTCGGCCCGCACATGGCTGAGGCGGGGCGCCCGGTCGGCGGTCATGCGCCCATCGTGCCAAGCAGGGGCAGGCAGGTCAGCACCAGGCCCGCCGTCACCCGGTCCACCTCGGCCGGCACGAGGGCCAACGCGGTCGCCTTGGCCATCGCCCCCAGCTGGTGCGACCCCTGCCCGCCGCTGGGCCGCAGCCCGTCCGGGGCCACGACGACCCTGGTGCAGTCGACCCGGCCGCCCATCGAGGGCCAGTCCACCGCGGCAACAGCAACGAACGCACCGTCGGCGAGCGGATCGAGCCCGGCCAGGCGTCGGAGCGCCGGCAGCACGAACACGTGGAAGGACACGAGCGAGGACACCGGGTTGCCCGGCAGCGTGATGATCGGGGTCCGGTCGGGCCCGACCCGGCCCGAGCCCTGCGGCATCCCCGGGCGCATGGCGACCTTGACGAACTCCACCCCGCCGCCCGACAACACCTCCTTGACCGTGTCGTAGGCCCCCATCGACACCCCGCCCGTCGTGAGCACGAGGTCCGGCGAGCCCGGCAGAGGTCCGAGAAGAACGCCCACGGCCTCGGCGTTGTCGTCGAGGTGACCCAGTCCGACGAGTTCGGCGTCGGCGGCCCGGACGAGCGCGCCGAGCATGGCTCCGTTGGAGTCGACGATCTGCCCGAACGACAGCTCAGAGCCGACCGCCCGCAGCTCGTCGCCCGTGGAGAAGATCGCGACTCGGGGACGCGGGTGGACCGACACCTCGGCGACGTTGGCCGCCGCCGCGAGAGCCAGCTGGCCCGGACCGATCCGCTGCCCGGCGCGCAACACGACCGAGCCGGCCCGCACGTCCTCGCCCCGAGACCGGAGGTGGCGGCCGACTTCCGGCGCCTGGGCCAGCTCGACCGTCTCAGTCCCGCCGTCCGAGGCCTCGACCGGGACGACCGCGTCGGCGCCGTCCGGCATCGGCGCACCGGTCATGATCCGCATCGTCCGACCCGGGGCGAGCGTATGCCGCGTCGTGTCGCCCGCCGCGATGTCGCCGTCCACGGGGAGCGAAACCGGCGAAGCGGCAGACGCGCCAACGAGATCCGCCGCCCGCACGGCATACCCGTCCATCGCCGAGTTGTCGAAGCCGGGCAGGTCGACGACGGCCACGACGTCGGCAGCGAGGACCAGGCCCAAGGACTCGCCGACGGGGACCAGCCGGACGGGGGGAGGGGTGAGGTCCGCGAGGAGGTGGTCGCGGTGCTCGGTGAGGGAGCGCACCCTCAGACGGTAGCGGTTCCCTCGAGCCGGGTGCCGTCGTCGACCGATGTCGGAGCGGAAGCGGTGACGACGACATCGCCGACACACACGACGTCCGAACCGAAGGTCACCTCGCCCTCGACCCGGAACGACGTGGCCTGCGCCAACGACGGCACCCCGCGCGGGAAGCGCCGGTCGAAGTCGCCGATGAGCGTGTAGTGGGAGTCGAGGTCGACGAGCGGCTCCGGCCCGGTGCCGGTCGGGAGGATGTCGTATGCCGCGTCGAGACCGAACAGGTCAGAACGAAGGAGCAGCAGCTCGTTGGTCGTCTTGACCGGCCGGAAGCGGGTCCGAGGGACGAGCAGCGCCCGGGAGCCGTCGAAGGTCTCGATCGCCGCCCCCATCGCGGACTCGATCTGGATGACCTTCGGCGAGTCCTTGCGGGCCGGGTCGACGGTCTTGCGGTTGACGATGATCGGCAGGCCGAGCACCCCGTCGCGGGCGGTCAGCGTCGCGTGGAGGATGTCGAGGTCGACCCACAGGTTGTTGGCGTGGAACACGTCGTACCGCTCGTTGTCGGTGAAGAAGTGCTCCTCCCCCGGCACGACCATCGCGCTGTCGCGCAGGACGAGCCGGTCGTCGGCGATCCGCCGGGCGAGGTGGCCACCCTTGCGGTCGTTGACGGTGCGCGGACAGACCTCGGCAACGTAGGGGACCCCCTCGCGCGCCATCCAGGCCGGGATCTCGGGCTCGCAGGTGGCGCCGAGGTTGTCGGAGTTGGAGAGGAACGCGTAGCGCAAACCCTTGCTGCGCAACGCATCGAGCAGCCCGCTGCTGGCGAGGGCGACATAGATGTCGCCGTGACCGGGCGGGCACCACTCGAGCGTCGGGTCGTCGGGCCAGTCGACCGGATCGAGGCCGTCGGCGGTCAGCTTGGGTTCGGCGTTCTGGAGGAAGTCGAGCGGCAGCCCATCCACCGGCAGGTCCTCGTATGCCGCGAGCGCACCGAGCGACGCCTCACGCGTGCGGAACGAGTCCATCAGGACGAGCGGCAGGTCGACCCCGTGCGCAGCCCGGCGCGCAAGCACCTGCCGGACGATGATGTCGAGGAAGGTCAGCCCGTCGCGAACCTCCAGGGCGGTCTTGGGACCCGACAGCCCCATGCTCGTGCCGAGCCCGCCGTTGAGCTTGATGACGACCGTGTGCGCCAGGGCCGCAGCGCGCTCCGCGTCGGTTGCGACCAGGTCAGCGAGGGAAGGAGTGGCCCCGAGCGGCTCGATCGTCGACTCCGAGATGGTGCCGGTCGTGCCCGCCTCCAACTCCCGGTAGTAGTGCTCGAACACGCGGACGGCCCGCTCGTCGATCCCCCGGTCGCGCATCCGCGCAGTCGCCGCCAGCAGACCTGCGTCGCTCATGGGCCTGAGCCTACGATGACGCGGGTGAGTCCCACCGCGAAGGCCGAGGTCCGGTCGGCACTGCGCGCACGGCGCCGCACCATCGCCGCCGACCGCGACCTGGCGGTCGACGACGAGGCCCTCGCCGAGCACGGCCTCGCGGCAGTGGTCGAGCGGGGCCTTGGCCCGGGCAGCACGGTCACCCTCTATGAGTCGCGGGCGGTCGAGCCCCGCACGACCGCCCTCACCGCGGCCCTACAGGGACACGGCATACGCGTGCTCTGGCCGATCACCCTGCCCGACCTCGACCTGGACTGGCAGGACGCCGCCGACCCCGATCGCACGCCCCTCGGCAAGGACGCCATCGCCCTGGCGGACCTCGCCTTCATCCCCGGGCTCGCCGTCGATCCGACCGGCACGCGGCTCGGGCAGGGCGGTGGGTGCTACGACAAGGCGCTGCCCCGCGGGCGCGCCGGCGTCGACGTCGTCTGCCTGCTCCACCCCGGCGAGTACGGCGAGCCGCCGCTCCCCCGCGAGACGCACGACCGACCGGTCGGCTGGGTGCTGACCGCCGACGCCGTATGCCGGGTGGCTGGCTTCAGGGGGTGAGGCGCAGGGTGTCGTTCGACGCCTTGGCGACCGCTGCCTGGCTGAACGCCCACGGGAACTGCTCGCCCGTGGCCCAGGCGGCGACCTGGTCGTCGTAGTGGTCGCTGAACGGCTGGCCGCTCTGCCCGGTCTGGTTGACCCAGGTCGAACCGTCGAGGCGGCCGAGGTCGACGACCATCCGCATCGACGGGGCCGAGCTCACCTCGTAGCACGTCGAGGTGTTCGACAGGTCGCTGCAGTCCGCGGCGTCCCAGCCGTTGGCGTCGACGATCGAGGAACCGCCCGGCAGCTCGATCCCGCCGTGGTTGAACACCCACCGGACGGGCGCCGGCACCGTGTCGCCGCCGAGCACGGGGTGCTCGAGGTCGAGCTGGTGCAGCTTGCCCCAGCGCCACTCCCTCGGGTCCTTGCCCAGCTTCTTGGTCAGTTCGAGCCGCGCGGCGACCAGGGCCTGGCGGAGGATCTCGTCCTTGCCCTCGGTGACCCCCGGAGTCGACTTGTTGTCCCACCAGGCGCTGCGCGGGTTGCCGAGCATGACGGTCATCGCCTGCATCCACCGGCTGCCGCCACTGGCCTGGGCGTTCGGCGGGAGTTCGTCATCGAAGGTGAGCCGGAGCAGGTTGGCCCAGACCGAGTTGAAGTAGGCGGCAGCCGCACCGCTCGTGGAGCTGCCAGCGGGAGTCAGGTAGTCCCAGTGCCGGAGCAGGTCCTGACCCTCCTTGGTGAACGGGTCGTCCTGGAGGTTGACCGCCAGCAGCGCCTTGACGAGGGTCGGCGCGAACGGGTTGCGGTTGTCCATCTGAATGGCGGCCATCCCCGCGGGCGTCACCTTGGGTTTGGCGGCGATCAGGTCGCGGATCCGTTGGGATCGGAAGCCGTAGTCCCACTCGCTCGTCAGAAAGGGGCTGGGGTCGGCCGTGACCGCCTGGTTGGCGGTGACGATGAACCCGGCCTTGGGATCCTCGACCCACGGCAGCTGGGCGAAGGGCACGAACCCCTTCCAGTCGAAGCTGGAGGACCACCCCGGCGCCGGCCAGTAGCCCGGCGGGGAGCCGGCGAACGCCGGGGCCCGGATCGGGACCAGGCCCGGGGCCTGGTAGCCGATGTGGCCGGCGGCGTCGGCATAGACGAGGTTCTGCGAGGGAACCGCGAAGTCCTTGGCCGCCGCCCGGAAGTCGGCGAAGTTCTGGGCCCTGTCGATCTCGAACAGGGCGTCGGCGGTCCTGCCCGGCGTGAGCCCCGTCCAGGCGAGTGACACGGCATACGAGGCATTGGGGTCGCCCCCGGTGACCGGCGCGGAGTCCCCGGCCGACCGGACGTCGGTCAGGACGTCGGAGAGCACCGGCCCGTGGGCCGTGCTGCGGACGGTGACCGTCTGGTCGGCGCCGCCGGCCACCTTGATCGTCTCCCGCCGCACCTGCATCGGGACCCAGCTGCCGTCGCGGAGGGTGGTGTCGCCCTGGACCCGCTCGAGGTAGAAGTCGCTCACGTCGGGTGCGAGGTTGGTCAGGCCCCAGGCGATCGACTGGTTGTGCCCGATGACGACGCCCGGCATCCCGGCGAAGGCGAAGCCGGTCACGTCGAACGGGCAGGCCGCCGAGACGACGCGGCAGTGCAGCCCGACCTGGCTCCAGATGCTGGGGATGCCGGTCGCCAGGTGCGGGTCGTTGGCCAGGAGCGGCTTGCCCGTGCTCGTCCGGTCGCCAGCCACGACAAAGGAGTTCGAGCCGATCCCGTCACCCCGGCCGACGAGCTGGGGCACCGCCGCAAGCGCTGCCTGCACCGCGGCATACGCTGCCCGGGTTTCTGGCGTCGTGACCGAGGCGACGGCCGAGGAGGAGGTGGCGACGCTTGCGGAGGCGCTCCGAGCGAGGGACTGCGGAACGGCGCTGCCTGCGGCGGAGGGGGCACTCGAAGCGGTCGCCGGCGGCCAGTCCGTCGCGCCGAGGATCGGCTGATGGGTGCTGTAGGGGTAGGCCGGGTAGATCTCGGCGATCTGCTTGAGGGTCATCCGGCCGGCCAGCTGGGCGCGGGTCACCTCGTCGTCGTAGTCGCTGCGCAGGTCCCACGCCATTGCCTTGAGCCAGGTCAGCGAGTCCAGCGTGGTCCAGTCCTCGACGGTGTAGTCCCCGTTGCCCTGGGCCAGGACGGGGTACTCCAGGGCCATCGCCGACGTCGAGCTTCGGCTGTGG
>JBDTBX010000059.1:0-2715 GCA_039923915.1 Nostocoides sp.
GTGTGCGGTTGACTGCCGCGTTGTCGACGGTTCAGCTGTCGATGTTGGCCATGACGTGCTTGATCCGGGTGTAGTCCTCGAACCCGTACATGGACAGGTCCTTGCCGTAGCCGGACCGCTTGAAGCCGCCGTGGGGCATCTCGGCGACCAAGGGGATGTGCGTGTTGATCCACACGCAGCCAAAGTCCAGGCGCTTGCTCATCCGCATGGCTCGGCCAAAGTCCTTGGTCCAGACCGAGGAGGCCAGCCCGTAGTCGACGCCGTTGGCCCAGCGGACCGCCTCGTCCTCGTCGGTGAACTTCTGGACGGTGATGACCGGTCCGAAGATCTCGTTCTGGATCGCCTCGTCGGTCTGGAGCAGGCCGGACAGGACGGTCGGCTGGAGGAAGAAGCCGTCGCCGAGCTCGGCGATCCGATGACCCCCCGCGGAGAGGGTCGCGTGGTCGGGCAGGGTGTCGATGAAGCCCTGGACCCGGGCCAGCTGGGCGGCGTTGTTGACCGGGCCGAAGAGGGCCTCCTCGTCATCTGGCATACCGACCTTGGCGTTGTTCGTGGCGTACTCGGCGAGGGCGACGACGAAGTCGTCGTGGATCCCGGGAGCCGCCAGCACGCGCGTCGCGGCCGTGCAGTCCTGCCCCGCGTTGAAGTAGCCGGCGACGGCGATGCCCTCGACGGCTGCCTCGATGTCGGCGTCGTCGAAGACGACGACGGGGGCCTTGCCGCCTAGCTCGAGGTGGACCCGCTTGACCTGGTGGGAGGCCGACTCGGCGACCTGCATGCCGGCCCGGACCGAGCCGGTGATGGCGACGAGCGCCGGCGTGGGGTGCTCGACGAGGGCGCGCCCGGTGTCGCGGTCGCCGACGACGACGTTGAAGGTTCCTGGCGGCAGGAAGTCCGACGCCAGCTCAGCGAGCAGCAGGGTCGTCTCCGGCGTTGTGTCGCTCGGCTTCAGGACGATGCTGTTGCCGGCGGCCAGGGCCGGCCCGATCTTCCAGACGGCCATCATCATCGGATAGTTCCACGGCGTGACCTGGCCGACGACACCGATCGGCTCGCGGCGAACCCAGCTCGTGTGGCCCTTCATGTACTCCCCCGCCGCACGACCTTCGAGGACCCGGGCGGCGCCGGCGAAGAACCGGAGCTGGTCGACCATGGGGGGCAGCTCCTCGCTCGCGGTGAGGGCGTGCGGCTTACCGGTGTTCTCTGCTTCGAGCCGGACGAAGTCGTCGGCGTGTGCCTCCACTGCGTCGGCGAACTTCAGCAGCGCGTGCTGCCGGTCACTCGGCGTGGTCTGTCCCCACTCCTCGAACGCCTTGGCCGCGGAGGCATAGGCGGCGTCGACGTCCGCCGCTGTGCTCACCGGTGCGACGGCGACCACCTTTCCGGTGGCCGGGTTGATGATGTCGGAGGTGGCGTCGGTCTGGGCGTCGACGTGCTCGCCGCCGACGAAGTTGCGCAGGGTGCGGGCCGAGCTCATCAGCAAAACTCCAGTGGTTGGTACGGAATCCGTAGCCGCACTGTAACTCGCGATGCACGGATTCCAACAGGCAACAGGCGGAGAAATGTCGAAAACTTCTGGTTTCGCAGTTTCCCCCTTCGGATTTCGTCGTCTGAGGACTTGCCTTCTGCGGAGCCCACAGGCACCATGGGTCCATGGCTCGCACCGGCACACCGGCTCGGGGCACCCGGAGCCTCAGCCCGGTGCCCGTGCCGGAGTCACGCCCGGAGGTGCGCCTGGACGAAGTGTCCAAGGCGATCATCGAGCACCTCCAGAACGACGGCCGCCAGTCGTATGCCGCCATCGCCAAGTCGGTCGGCCTGTCCGAGGCCGCCGTGCGCCAACGCGTGCAGCGCCTCCTCGATGCGGGCGTGATGCAGATCGTGGCCGTCACCGATCCGCTCCAGGTCGGCTTCCGCCGCCAGGCGATGATCGGGATCCGCGTCGACGGGGATCTGTTGCGCGTGGGTGACGCGCTGACCGAGATGCCCGAGGTCTCCTATGTCGTGACGACGGCCGGCTCGTTCGACCTGCTCGCCGAGGTCGTGTGCGAGGACGACGAGCAGCTGCTCGACCTGCTCACCCGCCGGATCCGGATGCTCCCGGGGGTGCGGACGACCGAGACCTTCGTCTACCTCCGGCTCAACAAGCAGCACTACAACTGGGGCACCCGCTGACCGCGGCCACTCACCATCACGATGCACGACCTGCACGACTCCGACACACACACCCATCAAAGGATCTGGTGACCATGAGCACGACCCCCGCCGGCACGGCATACAGTGATGCCGCCCGCGACCACCTGTGGATGCACTTCACGCGCCACTCGGTGTTCGAGGACCCCGGCAACGGGGGGCTTGGGCAGTCGGTCCCGATCATCACCCGTGGCGAGGGGCACCGGATCTGGGACAGCAACGGCAAGGAGTACATCGACGGGCTTGCCGGGCTGTTCGTCGTCAACGCCGGCCACGGACGCACCGAGATCGCCGATGCGATGGCCAAGCAGGCCAAGGAGCTCGCGTTCTTCCCGCTCTGGTCCTACGCCCACCCCCGCGCCATCGAGCTCGCCGAGCGGCTGGCCGCTCACGCGCCCGGCGACCTCAACCGGGTGTTCTTCACCACCGGCGGCGGTGAGGCCGTGGAGACCGCCTGGAAGCTGGCCAAGCAGTACTTCAAGCTGACCGGCAAGCCCACCAAGCACAAGGTCATCTCCCGGG